>JAZRNP010000154.1:0-2464 GCA_045648225.1 Victivallaceae bacterium
CTCCCCTCTTTTTCAGTTCCCCCTCGTGTACAAGGTTTGGCTGGTTCCTCTCTTTGATTACAACGCCTGCGCTCAGCCGATTGCATCGGCTTCGCTCGCGGCTTACATGCTCGGCTTCCTTCGCCCGCGCTGAATTTCTTCAGCGCGTCCGCCGGCTGTTAACCGGCGGTTCGCTCTGTCCAGCCTGCGCGCTCGGCGGCAACCGCCTCGCATCACTATTCCAAGACGAGATTTTGCAACAGCCTCCTTTTATATCAGAATATATTGTTTTTTAACCGAAAAGTCCGGTGAATTTTTCGCAGATCGATTTGATCGAAGCATTCGCTTTGATCGGAATTACTTCGCTCTGGATTACTTTGAGCCGGGGAGCTGATTTCAACAGCGGCACAATGTGATCCCAGTCGATATTTCCATCGCCGATGTTGCGGTGCTTGTCGGAAATTCCGTCATTGTCGTGCAAATGGCAGTTCACCACGTGCGGGAGCATTTTTTCCAGAATCCGGTCGTCCCAGGTCGGCGTGATATCTTGCCAGGCTTTGAACGGATTGGATTCGGGGAAGTTGCGTCCCTTGTCCATCAAATTGGCGTGACCGGCATCGTAGCAGAAACCCAGTGCATCGGTCGGGAAACACTCCTTGATCGCCAGCAGCCGTTCCGGAGTGTTGATTCGGAACCAGATGTTTTCAATACAGATGGTAATGCCGAGCTGTTCGGCAAGGGGAAGCAATTCATCAAGTGAACGTTTGATCGCTTCGAACTGCACTTCCAGCGGATAGTCGGGATAAGCAGTTTCGTTACCGGTATGGATGGTGATGGTATCAACACCCATAGAAGCGATGATCTGCAGGGTGAGTTTCTGACGGGCGAGCATTTCCGGACGGGCTTCTTCGACCGGACAGTTCAGGTCCAGGAACGGGCCGAAAGGAGCGTGCGCATCCGCAAAACTCATGCCGAGAGCGGATAATTCATCCAGCATCAATTGTTTCTGTTTGCGGTTGTGCAGTATCTGCCGGATCAGGGTGTCGGAGAGGACGATGTGCTTTGCTCCGTTGGCGGCAAATTCCTGAAAAATATAAGGACGGGTACGGTCATCGAACCATTCAAATTCGTGAAGATAGGTTATGGGTAATGTACTCATTGTTTTTATTTCCTTTCCTGAAAATGCATTTCCTATATTATACCACAAATCAGGCTGAATTCAACCTGAAAAAATATTTTTTGCCAAAAAGTTCAAAAAAATGGGCCGGGACTATTGAAATATGGTTTTTGCAGTGGTATTTTTCAGCAGTGCAAGCTTGAATGAAATAAGGAGGTGGATTTATGAATTGGATTTGGCTGATTGCCGGAACGGTGCTGATCCTTGCTGAGTTTATTATCCCCGGTTTTGTGATCTGCTTTTTCGGTGGAGCCGCTTTTATCGTCGGCTGTCTGATGTGGATATTCCCCGGATTAAGTCTGGTCTGGCAGCTGCTGATCTTTGCTCTGGGAGGAATTGTTCTGCTGATAAGCTGCCGCCGTTTTATGCCGGGCGTTTTCCGCGGTTCGGAAGAGCTTCCGGAACTGGATGTCGATGCCGACGGAGTCGCTGGTGAACTTTGTTTGTGTACTGTCCAAATTGCTCCGGGGATTCCCGGCAAGGTCGAATTCCGGGGAACTCTCTGGAATGCCGCCGCCGATGAAACCATCGCTCCTGGAAGCAATTGCATCGTTATTTCAAGAAACAACCTTACGCTCAAAGTGCGCAAGGCAGAATAATTTTCAGAAAGGATTCAAATTATGGCACAACTTATCACCGTTGCAATCATCGTTTTTGCAGTTATTGTCGTCCTGTTTAAAACTGCCAGGATCGTTCCCCAGAAACAGGCCTGGATCGTGGAAAGGTTGGGTAAATATCATGCCACCTTGAGTGCCGGATTGCATATACTTATGCCGTTCATCGATCGGGTCGCCTACCGGAGAGATCTCAAGGAGATGGCGATTGATGTTCCCCCGCAGCAGTGCGTTACCCGGGATAATATCATCGTCGAGGTTGACGGTTTGCTTTATTTGCAGATCGTCGATCCCATCAAAGCAAGTTACGGCATTTCGGATTATCTCTTTGCCTGTTCGCAGCTGGCGCAGACCACCTTGCGTTCCGAGGTCGGTAAACTGGAACTTGACCGCACCTTTGAAGAACGTGCCACGATCAATGCCGCCATTTGCGCCGAGGTGGACAAAGCTTCTGATCCGTGGGGTGTGAAAGTCACCCGTTACGAGATTAAAACCATCAAACCGCCGCTTTCTGTTCTCGATGCCATGGAAAAACAGATGCGTGCCGAACGGGAAAAACGGGCTCAGATCGCTGAATCTGAGGGTGAACGCCAATCCCGTATCAACCGTGCCGAAGGTGAAAAATGTGAAGCTATTGCCCATTCCGAGGGTGAAAAGCAGAAACGTATCAACGAAGCAGAGGGTCGTGCAGAGG
>JAZRNP010000155.1:0-1970 GCA_045648225.1 Victivallaceae bacterium
ACATGGCTACGATCCGACTTTATCCGATATTGGGCGGTACCGGCGGCGGTTATGCTCTTGCCCGGCAGGCCGGACACCGGGTGACGGAAACTTTTCCGGCAATGGTCGGCTTGCAATGCGTTGAAAGTTGGGTGCACGAGCTGTCCGGTATATCGCTGCCCGATGCGGAATCCAGGATCGCACTGCCCGGAGAAAAACTCCGGTGCCGGGGCGAATTGCTCTTTACTCATACCGGCGTGTCGGCATTTGCCATATTGGATATTTCCGGGCGGGTGTCGGAACTGCTTGCCGAAATGGAGCGGGTTCCTCTGGAAATAAACCTCTTTCCGTCCCGTAACCGGGAGTTCTGGCTGGCCGAATTTGATAAATGGCAGAAAAATTGCGGCAATCAGAGTGTGCAGAAGCTGCTCGCACAGGAGTTTCCCCGGCGGCTGGCAGCCTTTTTGCTGGATGATCCAACTGTTAAAGCTGCGGCATTTTCCATGGCACGCCGCCGGGAACTTGCCGGCAAGTTGAGTGCTCTTACTTTGCAGATCACCGCTACTGACGGCTGGCAGAAAGCGATGGTCACCCGGGGCGGAGTGGCCTTGGATGAGGTTGATCCCAGGAGTTTGGAAAGTCGTATCGTGCCGGGATTATATTTTGCCGGAGAGGTACTGGATGTCGATGGGCCCTGCGGCGGATATAATATTTCCTGGGCACTTGCATCCGGTTTTACGGCAGGCAAAATGCCGGACAGATACGCTTGAAAAAAGGTGCTTTGTCTGCTATATTATGGGAAATAAAAATAATTTTACGGGGAAGGGAGCAGTATGTTGAGGAAACTCGTATTCAGTTTTGTTTGTATTATGGTTTTGGGAGCCGCCGGTGCTGAAGCGGTTTTCAATTATCCGGATGCAGTCGGTAAAGCTCCCGGCAGCAATCTCCGGGGAATTACCTTTAACATTCTTGTCGCCAATGCGCCGGAGGGCCCCTGGCCGATGAAAGATCGCATTGCGAGAATGATCGAATTCATCAATAAAATTCAGCCGGATTTTGCCGGATTTCAGGAGGTGGATAAGATTTGGTTCGCTTCGCTTGCCGACAGCATTGCTCCGTGGAAGTTCGCCAGAGATCCCTATGATGAAAATATGTGCGCCGTTATCTACGACAGCCGTAAATACCGCCAGATCGATGGTGGCGTCTATGCGCTGTGCGGCGAAGCGGAAAAGAAGATCCGTTGTTTGCGCTGGACGCTTCTGGAAAACATCAAAAACGGCAAAAAGTTCATTGTCACCAACACCCACTGGTATGTTGATACCCCGAGGCGTACACAAAATGCCGGAGCGATGACTGAATATATAAAGAAATTGACTGCCCGTTTCCCCGGAATTCCGTTTTTCTGTACCGGAGATTTTAATTGCCAGTTGGAGTATAAAGAATTCAGCAACATGGTGAAATCGATCGGTTTCAAGGATTCCGTCGCTTCCGCTGCTGTCACTGAAAATCGTGAGTTCGGCAGCTCTTACAATACGGCAGATAAAACACTCATAACAGGGAAAAGCCATGTCGACCATATCATTGTTTCCCGCAGTGTCAAGGTTTTGAGTGCTAAATTGTTTGTCGGAGGAAACCTTTTCGGCATATCCGATCATTTGCCCGTCGTGGCAGATTTTGAAATTTAAAAACCATTTTTTTAATAAAAGGAGAATTTTATTATGGCAAAATTGACCCCGTTTCATGGCCTGCTGCCGCTCCCGGAGCGCGCAGCTGAAGTTTCCGCAGTCCCCTACGATGTGGTGAATTCCGAAGAGGCCGCTGTGCTCGCTGAAGGCAATCCGCTTTCATTCCTTCACGTTTCCCGTCCCGAAATCGATATGGAGCCGGGAATCGATCTCCACGATGATCGCGTTTATGCTCAGGCCAAGGCAAGTCGGATCGTAGCCATGTCGTTCTGTGAGCCAAGGAGTTGAGTAGATTTCTTGTCTTCC
>JAZRNP010000156.1:0-2285 GCA_045648225.1 Victivallaceae bacterium
TGAAGGTATCACCGGATTCCAGCTCGACCTCAAACTCCCCGGCATCCCCATCGAACTGCTCTGCGAAGGTATGGAACGCGACCGGGTCGCCCGCTTGAAGATCCTCGATGTCATGGAAGCCTGCATCGCTGAACCCCGTGCCGACATCAGTCCCCGGGCTCCGCGTATCGACATGGTCAAGATCAATCCGGACAAGATCGGTGCCCTCATCGGTCCCGGAGGTAAAAATATCCGTTCCATCACCGATGAAACCCACGCTTCCATCGACGTCGAAGAAGACGGTACCGTCAAGATCATGGCCGCCAATCTGGAACAGCTCAACGCCGCCAAAGATCGGGTCATTGCCTGCACTGCCGAAGCTGAAATCGGCAAGATCTACCGCGGTAAAGTCGTCACCATCCGTGACTTCGGTGCTTTCGTTGAAATTCTGCCGGGTATGGACGGACTGCTTCACATCTCCGAAATGGCAGATTACCGGGTCGCCAAAGTGACCGACATCTGCTCCGAAGGAGACTATGTCACCGTCAAAGTCATCGACATTGACAATGCCGGAAAAATCCGTCTTTCCCGCAAGGCGGCTCTCAAAGAGATGGAAAACAACTGATTTTCACATCTCTGCGATAACAAAAAACGCATATCCTGAACAGGGTGTGCGTTTTTTTTATGCCGTAATACACGACTCAGCGGTGTTGGCTCTTGGGCTGGAATGCTGGGAATTTTAGAAATACTAAGAATTTTAAGTTGACGATAGATGGTATGCAAGGGCCCCGGTGCCGACAACAAAACACAGCGGTTTTACTCCCAAAATCTCCCAATACCTCTCAAAAATTCCCAAAACTTCCCATGAGCCGCATCCGCTCCGCCACATTATTTTTTATGAGACAGTTGCACGCATGCTTGAAAATTACCGGCTTCCGGTTTATATTATTGATTTGACAAGTATTTAAATGGAGTTATAAGAGATATCATGTTCAGAAAAAAAGAAAATAATCCGGAGACCCCGGAAAACAGCAGTGCACCGGAAGAAAAAGTCGATACTGTTCTCGACAATGCCGATACTGCTCCGGAAGCCGCAGAAACTGAAACTGCAGAAATCTCTGCTGAAGACAAACTCAAAGCCGAACTGGCCGAACTTCAAGCCAAATATCTTTATCTGCAGGCCGAATATCAGAATTTCCGTAAACGTTCTGTCCGGGATATCGCCGATGCCCGCAGTTATTCGATCGCTTCCACACTGGTCCCATTTCTGTCAGTGGTGGACTATCTGGGCATGGCCCAGAGTGCCGCTGAACAGTCCGACAATCTGGAAGCTCTCAAACAGGGCATGAATATGATCATCGGCGAATTCGACAAAGCTCTGGATGAACTCGGAGTGAAAAAAATGAAAACCGCCGGAGAAAAGTTCGATCCGGCACTGCACGACGCCGTCGGTTATGAAAAATCGGAAACGGTTCCGGAAGGCGTGATCATCCGGGAGTGGAGCGGCGGTTTCACCATGGGTGAAAAACTTTTGCGCCCTGCCCGGGTGCTGGTTTCCTCCGGCAACGCTCCGGAAGAAACTCCTGCTGAAGAGGCTGATAAAAAAGAGGAGTAAGTCATTATGGCAGACTATTATGAAACACTCGGCGTGGCCAAAAATGCCAGTGCCGATGACATAAAAAAAGCATACCGCAAACTTGCGCTCAAATATCACCCTGACCGCAATCAGGGCAATAAAGAGGCCGAAGAGAAATTCAAAGAGATCTCCATCGCTTATGAAACATTGAGCAATCCGGAGAAACGCCAGCAGTACGATCAATTCGGACACGATGCCTACACCCGTCAGGGCGGCGGCGGAGCTCACGATTATCAGCGGGCGCAGGATATATTCAGCCAGTTTTTTGGCGGCGGCGGCGGTTTCAGTTTTGAAGATCTTTTCGGAGGCGGCGGCCGTTCCCGGCGCGACCCCAACGCTCCCCGTCGGGGAGATGATCTGCGTTACGATCTGGAAATCGACTTTGAAGATGCCATGTACGGTGTCGAAAAAACTATCGATATCGCCAAAATGGAAAGCTGCGATGAGTGCCACGGTTCCGGCTGTGCCGAAGGCAGCGGCAAAAAAAGCTGTTCCCGATGCGGCGGCAGCGGTACTTACACCGTTTCTCAGGGATTTTTCAGCGTCCGTCAGACCTGTTCAAATTGCAACGGCACCGGTCAGGTGATAGAAAAGCCGTGTAAAAAATGCCGCGGTCGCGGTCAGGTGCAAACCCGTAAACCGCTTTCCATCCGTATTCCGGCAGGTGTGG
>JAZRNP010000157.1:0-6605 GCA_045648225.1 Victivallaceae bacterium
AGGAGGAGGCCTCCGCTGATGCCGCCGCTCCGGCCGGACAGGAGGAACCGGCTCTGCCGGATGATATGCCGGATTTGAGTACCACCAAGGTCGAAGTGAGTAAACTTGCCCGGCCCGGAATGATGTTTTCCGGCAGTGCGGTCTTTGCCAATGGCAGCACCGCCGACTGGTATCTGGACAACATGGGACGGTTGGGTGTAGATAATCTGCAGGGTGACAAACCTTCGCAGGAAGATATTGAAAAATTTCAAATAGTTCTGCAAAATGAACTGCGTAAAATCATGGGGCGATAAAAAATGGATGAATCTCTGAAAGCAAAACTCAACTCTTTTGACCCGGCGGAACGCAAGGCCGCTCTTGAAGAGGTCAAAAAAATATACAGTGCATTCAATATGCATTGCCACAGTTTTTATTCTTACAACGGCTACGGTTATTCTCCTGCCATGCTGGCTGCTCTGGCCAAGGAAAACAATTGGCGCAGTGCCATGCTGGTTGACTTTGATGTGCTCGACGGAGTTGATGAATTTCTCTCTGCCGCAGCGACTCTCGGTGTAAAAGCCGCTGCCGGTATGGAAACCCGGGTTTTCGTCCCGGAGCTTGCCGATGTCGAAATCAACTCTCCCGGCGAACCGGGTATTGCATATCATCTGGGATGCGGATTCACCTCTTCTCAGGTTCCGGCAAGCGAAAAGGCTTTTGCCGATAATCTCCGTGCCAAAGCCAATGCCCGAACCCGGACTCTTGTTGAAAAAGTGAACGAAGTTCTGCCGGAGATCGCTCTGGATTTTGAAGCGGTCGCCAAAGAATTCACCCCGGGCGGCAATGTAACCGAACGTCACGTCTGTACCGCCTACCGGATGGCTGCCGAAAAACGTTTCTCTGGAAGTGACCTCGCCGGATTCTGGCAGGAAAAGATCGGCAGTTTTGAAGAAAATCCGGTCAAGCTGGAAGCCCTGATCCGTTCCAAAACCATGAAACGCGGCGGGGCTGGGTATGTTGCTCCCACTCCAGAGAGCTTCCCAACGCTGGAGGAGATGAACCGCTTTATCATCAACTGCGGAGCTGCTCCGACTCTGGCCTGGCTCAACGGTATGTCCGCCGGAGAAAACGATGTTGACCGCCTCTTTGAACTGCATTTGAAATACGGTTTGAAAGCTGCAACATTGATCCCCGATCGCAACTGGCGTGCTGACACTCCGGAAAAATCTGCCAAACTTACTGCCGAACTTGACCGTTTTGTGGCCGCCGCAGTCAAATACAACATCCCGCTGCTTGCCGGTACCGAGATGAATGCTCCCGGGCAGCTGATCGCAGATGACTTCACCATCCCGGCATTGATCAAACATCTGGACGTGTTTATTGCCGGAGCAGAAAAATTTGCCAAATAACTATACAAGTGCAACATAAAGGAATTTTATCATGAGTACTTTTCTCGGAATCGGTCTCGGTCCCATTCAGACCGGAATCTTTCTCGCCGGAGCCGCCAAAGGCGGATTTGACCGCATCGTCATCGCTGAAGTCAATGAAGCGTTGAAAAATGCTGTCAACGCTTCCGGCAGTGTTACCATCAATATTGCCGCTGCTGACCGGGTTTATTCTGAAACCTACAACAACGTCGAAGCCTACAACCCCAATGATCCGGTTGAAGTTGAAAAACTTATCGATGCCGCCGCTGAAGCCGATGAACTTGCCACCGCTCTGCCCAGTGTGAAATTCTTTGCCTACTGCGCTCCCTGGCTCAAAAAAGGTTTTGCCAAACAGCCGGAACGCCGCCGCTTTTTCTACACCGCTGAAAACAACAATCATGCCGCTGAAGAGTTGGAAAAAGCCATGGGCGAATCTTTCCCCAACACCTATTATCTCAATACCGTTATCGGTAAAATGAGCGGTGTGGTTCCGGCTTCCGCTGATCGTCCGGGACTGGCTGCCGGAGTTGAAAACGCCCATCTCGTTGAAGAATTCAACACGATTTACATCTCCAACTGCCCCGGCATCGAAGAGCGCAAGGTTAAAAATCTGCATGTCAAAGGCGATCTTTATCCTTTTGAAGAAGCCAAACTTTACGGCCACAATGCCACCCACTTCCTGCTGGCCACTCTGGGTAAAGCTGCCGGATTCAAGACCATGGATGAGGTTGCTGCCAAACCGGAACTGATCGAAATCGCCCGTCAGGCTTTCTTCGGAGAATCCGGTCAGGCTCTGATCAAAAAGTATGCTGCTCTCAATGATGAGCTTTTCACCGAAGCCGGATTCAAAGATTATGTTGACGGTTTGCTCGTTCGCATGACCAACCCGTTCCTCAAAGATGCTATCGACCGCATCACCCGTGACCTTGAACGCAAGTTGAGCTGGGAAGACCGGGTTATCGGAACCATGCGTCTGGTTCTGGAGCAGGGCGGGGTTCCGGCAAACTTTGCCAAAGGTGCCAAACTTGCTGCTGCTGAATTTGCCGAAGGCGGCGATGTCAAAGCAAAACTGGCCGAACTCTGGCCCGCTCCCTGGGGTGCCGAGCACGATGCCCTCTGGAATCTGATCAAGTAACTGTTGCACAAGTTGCGGTGTCTGAAAAATTTTTCGATACCGCAACTTGCAAACTTTTATTTTATGTGCTATTTTTAACTTTATCGTTATGATTTGTCTGTTTTTTAGGTGTGCGGAATCTGGGGCGTTTGACTGATGTCATTATTTCGCACAATGCCGGATCGAGCGTTTTGCAAAAAGTTTTTGTAAAGTCAAATCGATTGAGCTTTTGTTCAGAAAAAAAGGGGATTGGTACGATGGGGATATTACTGAAAAACTCCGCCTGCAGTCGGAGTAAAGCTGAACGCTTTACTCTTATTGAACTCTTGGTGGTCATTGCAATCATCGCCATTTTGGCGGCAATATTGCTTCCGGCAATGCAGCAGGCACGAAATCGCAGCAAATCAGCTTCCTGTATCAACAATTTAAAGCAATTCGGTCAAACTCTGCATCAGTATATGAATGACTACGAAGGATATTTTCCGCAGGAATTTACCAATCAATGGTGGTGGTACGCCATGCGTCAATATTTCCCGAATTATAAAATAATCAAGACCGCAACGCCATCAATCGATGCCCCATCCCGGAATGAGCGAATGAGGGTCGCTCCGTTATTTTATTGCCCTCAGCACTATAAGAATCCTTACAACGCGAAATCTACCGGAGAAATATTTTATGTGCAGATAAAATGGATCAGGTTCGGATATTCCGGCTCTGATACACCCAAAAATACACAGGTCAAAAAGCCGTCCCAGAAGTTTATGTTGCTGGAACACGGTTTCACGGGAACTGGAACCTCCAATACTCTGCCCGGTCAGGCGGCTAATGTATTCCCCCACGCAAAAATGATGAATATTCTGCATTGGGATGCTCATGTGACCGCCTATCCGCGGACATTTCCCTATGTCGAATTGAGTGGAAATCTGAATAATTATTCAAAATGTGATTTCCATTGGCACCCATATTATGACAATCGCAGCAAAAAACAATAAAGAAGTGTGTTTATGAAAAAATTTCTTTTGATATCCGGAGCAGTACTTATGAGTGTGGCACTTAACGCCTTTGAACTTGGCAAACAACCCGGCAATATTTATTACAACCGGATCAATACCCGTCCGGCGTTGGAAATGAGCCAGTTGCTTGGCAAGGTTTTCGGCAAAAAGTATAAGATGATTCAACTTAAAAAGGTTGATTTCAGCAAGCCGGGTATCTATGTCGGGTTTGAAGCTCCCGGTGTCAAATATTCCATCCCGGCTGATAAAAAAGAGTTTATTGCCACGTTTTCCGATGCCGACAGGGTCTTTATCTGGGGTAATGATAAAGAAAACCTCAAAGGTACCGCTTTTGCCGCTGCCGATTTTCTGGAAAAATATGCCGGGGTCCGTTTCCTCTGGCCCGGTGAACTTGGTACTGTTGCTGAACGCCGCAAACCGGTAACGGTTAAAGATGGTCTTGATCTTTATGTTCCCCCGTTCGATTGGCGTCTGACCAACAGTTTTCACTACGGCTCTCGCAACCGTACAGTGCAGGAAAATTTCAATCTGGACAATTGGCTCAATCATCAGAAAGTCGGTCAGTCCGTACGGGCACATCGCGGTTCCGGATTTCAGCATGCCTTTGAAAATCTCATGCCCCGTGAAGTTTACGGCAAAGAACATCCGGAATACTACGCTCTGGTCAGTCCGGAAAAGTGGATCGGTGAACCCAAACCGGATAAACCGACCCGCCTGAGTGATCCCACCATGCCCGGCCCGTGGCAGCTGTGCACCTCAAACCCGGATGTCCGTCGTATCATCGCTGAAAAGCTGGCCGCAACCAAAAGCGAAGGTATCCAATCCATCTCCCCCAATGACGGCTATGGTTTCTGCGAATGCGACAATTGCAAGGCTCAGGATGGCAAAGATGCTGAACGGTCAAAAAACAGCCGTTACTTTGTCCTGACCAACCGGATGTATAACTTTGCCGAAGATATCGCCAATCAGGTCAAAAAACTCAATCCCAAGGCCAAAGTGGGTATGTTTGCCTACAGCTTCTACGATGGAGTGCCGGACGGAAAAATCAAATTTCCCGGCAATATGTATTTGTCCTACTGCTATCTGGTTTATGAAACCAAATCCACGGCTGACGAAGATGTGATCAACAACAAAATTCTCGGTCTTGCTGCAACCGGTGCCAAGGTCATCGGCAGAGAGTACTGGGGAACCCACTACACCATGGAATATCCGCTTTCTCACAGCCGCAAGATCGACCGCAACATCAAAACTCTTTATCAGGGCAAAGCTGCCGGTATCTACGGTGAAACCGGAGCCAGTTTCGGCCCGCGTGCCACCGATTTGTACATCCTTGCCAAGTTGAGCTGGAATCCGACCTTGAAACGGGAGGATATTCTGATGGACTTCTGCGTTTCAGCTTTCGGCAAAAAGGCGGCGCCGGTGATGTTTGAACTCTTTGAGAAGATCGAAGACCATGTCGAAAAAGGATTCGCCGCCGATGTCGAAAAATCCTGTCCCAACTACAAATTCTACAAGAATTCTTATTCCAAAAACAACTACGTCATGGCCCGGATGTTCAATCACGATTTCATCAATATGTGCAATGAATATTTCCGCAAGGCGGCAAAGCTGGTCAAAACTCCGGAACAGAAAGCACGTCTGCAGTATATCCGCAACGGCGTAAATTATGCCCGGGCTACCAGCGATGCGCTCTGCGCCTATCAGGATCTGGCAGCCATTGGCGTAAATATGCCGCTTACCATGCCGTCCGATATTCAGGTGCCGATGGAGAAAAATGCAATTCTGACCATTATCCGCAATGCTCTGAAAATGTACAACGAAAAAGAGTTCTATATCAACCGCTACAGTCTCGACAGCAATATCGGCCGGGCCCGGCGTTCCAATGCGATCAATCTGCGCCCCTGGGGGTCTATGGCTGAAATCGCACTCATCGATCTGGCCGCAGATAAATTCAATTATCTGGTCAACGGAGCTTTTGAGTATTCCGGTTACAGTTGGGATGTGAAAGCGGTAAAAGGGGAATCCGGTAATGCTTTTGTCACATCCACCAACTGTGATGCCGACAATAATTACATGGTCACCAGTCACGCCTATCAGGGTATAAGTTTGCAGCTGGATTTAACTCCCGATGCCGAAGTTGAGGTAAAACAACTACGCCCGATTGCGGTCAAAGAACCGATGGAAGCCCGGTTCCGGATGTTTGTCAAATCCCCTTCCGGTGATCCGCTCAAAAACCTCAAAGTTATGCTCGGAGATAAAAAGCTCGATATGGTCGTCGTGAAAGATGAATCAAAAGCCAACGGAGAATGGTACGAATTGCGTTCCAAGGCGGTCGTTCTCGAACCGGGCAGCTGCATTTTCAAATTCATTGCGTCCAATCCTGCCGGAATTTTCGGCGGTGAAAAAATCGTTCTCAACTTCGATGAATTGCGTTTGCGTTTAAAATCTGTAAACAGAATAACCAAATAAAACAACTGAACAAAAAAAGGAGTCTGTCGTATGAAAAAATCTGTCGTCGCAGCGTTGCTGGTTTGTTCCGCAGTGCTCGCTTCTGCCTTTGAACTGGGCAAGAGCGATGCGGTCATTTACTACAATGCGAAAAACAAAGCTCATGCCGCAGAACTGCAGAATTATCTGCAGAAAGTTTTCGGTAAAAAGTACACCTTGAAGGCTGTTGCCAAAATTTCCAACCTCCCCGGTATCTTTGTCGGATTCCCCCGCAAGGCGGACAAGATCAATGTCCCCGAGGAAAAAGAGTTTACCGTAGTCAGCGCCGCCGGCAATCAGCTCTTTATCTACGGACGTGACAATCAGTATCTCAACTGCACCGGCTACGCCGTTGCCGAATTCCTGGAAAAATATTGCGGCGTTCGCTTCCTCTGGCCTGGCGAACTCGGTACCGTTGCCGATAAAAAAGCTCCAGTTTCCATCAAAGACGGATTGGATCTTTATGTCCCGCCCTTTGATATCCGTCTGACCAACAGTTACAAAGGTTCCGGCAAACTCAAAGATTGGATCCGTCACCGTAAAATAGGATCTTCGATCCACCGCCGCGGTTCCGGTTTTCAGCAC
>JAZRNP010000158.1:0-1555 GCA_045648225.1 Victivallaceae bacterium
GTATAGGCCATAACAATCTCCTCATATTTTCCATGCGTTTGCAAATATTCTTTATAAAAATAGCACCGGATATTTGCTTTTCAAATATTTTTCCCGGAATTATCCGGAAAAACTCAAACTTTTTCACATTTACCGGGGCAAATGCTGTTTCCGTTTCATCGACAGCAAGGCGTAGCCGCCGGCGATGATCTCCCGCTGAACGACCACATTTTGCGGCACCTGCAGACAGACATTGGCAAAGCTCCAAAATGCCTGGATCCCGCAGGCGATCAAGCGGTCGACGACCTCCTGTGCACTATCTTTGGAAACGCAGATGATCGCCAATTCCGGCATATTCTCCTGAATCCGCTTCTCCATTTCGTCGATACTGCACACCGGATATCCGTGCAAAAAAGTTCCGACTTTAGCAGGATCTGCATCAAAAACATCTGTTATCTGCATTCCGTATTCTGCGAACTCCTGAAATCCGAGCAGGGCACTTCCCAGAGAACCGGCACCGACCAGACAGGCCCGGTGAGCGGTATCCCATCCCAGATATCGGCGGATGGCATCGATCAACTCACCGGTACGATATCCGACACCGGGGAAACCTTTGATTCCGGTCAGTTCAAAATCTTTGCGGACGACGATCGGTTCCAGCCGGATATATTCGGCGAGTTTACTGGTGGAAGCATACTCCTCTCCGGCAGCGTGCATTTCCATTAATTTGTGCAGATAAGTCGGCATCCGGCGAATAGCCGGAGTATTTAAAACTTTGTGCCGTCCCATAGATGCATTGTTCCTGTTGGTAAAAAGCTCTGCCGTCATATCTTGCAATAGTGACGGCAGAGGATGTTTACGAAACTTGAAATATCAGAGGGTCTGACAGACCGTGATAACGATTTCACCGTAGATGTCTTCGGGGCTGCAGCCGCGGGAAAGGTCGTTAAGCGGCTTGGCCAATCCCTGAAGCACCGGACCGTAAGCCTGAGCATGGCCCAGACGCTGAACCAGTTTGTAAGCGATGTTTCCGGCGTTGAGGTCGGGGAAAATCAGAATATTGGCAGCACCGGCGAGGGGGCTTTCCGGAGCTTTGGCAGCGGCGACAGAGGGAACCAGAGCGGCGTCAGCCTGCAGTTCTCCATCGCAGAGGATATCCAGTTTTTCAGCGGCGACTTTTTCGGCGAACATCTTGGCGGCTTCGGAAACCTTGACCAGAATTTCGTTTTCAGCACTGCCTTTGGTGGAGAAGGAAAGGAAAGCAACTTTCGGCTGCTTGCCGATCAGGGCACGGTAGGTGGTGCTGGTGGCGAGGGCGATGTCGACCAGCTGGTTGGCATCGGGGTTGGGGTTCACGCCGCAGTCGGCAAAGAGCAGCACATCATCTCCGGCCGGAGACGGAGTGGCAAGATCCATGACGAAGCAGCTGCTGGCACTCTTGATTCCGGGAGCGGTACCGATGCAGTGGAAAGCGGCACGGAGCATATCCGCTGTGGAAGCGATGGAACCGGCAACCAGACCGTCCGCCATTCCTTTGCGGCACATCATTGCGCCGAAATAGATACGGCTCTTCATG
>JAZRNP010000159.1:0-20113 GCA_045648225.1 Victivallaceae bacterium
GTATGATCGATCCCCACCTGACTACTCCGCACGCCACCATGATCTGCGTGATCACCACCGATGCGGCAATGAGTAAAGCTCAATTGCAGAAAATTCTGGCAGTCAGTGCCGACAATTCATTCAACCGCATCACCGTGGACGGTGACATGAGCACCAACGACACCGTACTGATTCTTGCCAACGGAGTCTCCAAAGTTGAGATCGCCCCGGACAGTGCCGAAGAGGCTGCTTTTGCCGAAGCCCTGCAGGCATTGACTCAGAATCTGGCCAAACGGATGGTGCTTGACGGCGAAGGAGCCACCAAATTCGTCGAAATCAAAGTCGTCAACGCCCGCAGTGTCGAAGATGCCAGAAAAGCTGCCGAAGCAGTCGGAAACTCCCTTTTGTGCAAAACCGCCTGGTTCGGTAATGATCCCAACTGGGGCCGGGTCGTGGCAGCTCTCGGATATTCCGGAGCACAGTTCGATGCCGGAAAATGCGATATCTATTTTGGAGAAGTGCCGGTCGTCAAAGATGGCGGCGATGCCGGAACCCCGGAAGCCGATCTGCTGTCGACCGTCAAGGAACGGGAATTCACGATCACCTGTGATTTCAAGGACGGCGATGCCGAATACTGGGTCTGGGCGAGCGACCTCTCCTATGAATATGTGAAAATAAATGCCGATTACCACACCTGATAACTCAAGTTGTGATATTTGAACGATTTTAACAATTAATTTTTTGCAGGAAATACAATTATGAAAAAATCTGATGTCAAAATGCTGGTCATCACCGGTTTCGGTCTGAATTGCGAAAAGGAAACCGCTGCCGCCGGAAAACTCGCCGGTGCCACTCCTGAACTGGTGCACCTCAACGATCTGCTTGCCGGAAAACATAAACTCGACGAATACCATTTCCTCGCCTTTATCGGCGGATTTTCTTTCGGCGACCACCTCGGTTCCGGAACCGTTTTTGCCAACCGGGTCAAATTCAATCTGCGCGACCAGCTGCAGAAGTTTGTCGATGACGGCAAACTGGTCATTGGTATCTGCAACGGTTTCCAGACCCTGACCCGTCTGGGTATGGTTCCGGCTCTCAACGGTGACTATTTCACCCAGACCTCCGCACTTGCGCACAATGATTCCGGTGTGTTCCGGGATGACTGGTGCCGCCTCAAAGCCAATCCGGCTTCTCCGTGCGTTTTCACCAAAGGTATCGACATGGTGCGTCTGCCGCTGCGTCACGGCGAAGGAAAATTTGTCGCTGATGCCGCCACGCTTGCCGAAATCGAAAGCCGCAATCTGGTCGCCGTCCGTTATGCCAACGCCGATGGTTCCAACGCCACCGAATTTCCGGCCAACCCCAACGGTTCGCTCAATTCCATCGCCGGGATCTGCGACCCCACCGGTCGGGTTTTCGGTCTGATGCCCCACCCGGAAGCTTTCCTGTCACCGTTCAACGCTCCGGACTGGACCGCCCGCAAAGCCTGCGGCGAACCCCTCCCGGAAGAGGGCGACGGAGTTGTATTCTTCCGTAATGCGATCGATTATATCGCTTCTGAATTTTAATTTCCGGAAAATTGCTTAAGATAACGTGAGCTTTTTCCTCTACCCCGGAAACCGGCTGGAAACTCTTGCCGGGATCTACTGCCGCCGGATCTATTGCGATCCCGGCAGTGATCCTGTGGAGCAGGAAACAGTCGTAGTTCAAACCCAGGGTATGGCGGCCTATTTGCGGCAATTTATCGCCCGCAGATGCGGTATTGCCGCCAATATGTCGATGCCTTTCCCCGAAGGTTTTATCAACCGGGTGTTGAAAGCCAATATTCCGGAGTTTGAAAAAGCTACGGAACACTTTTCCCAGGAACAGTTGGCCTGGGAGATTTTTTCCATATTTCAGGAAGCTCCGGAAGAGTTTCCGGAACTTGCAGGGTATCTGCAATCCGGCAGCAGCGATCTGCACGTCTGGCAATTAGCCCGCAGTTGCGCTGCCTTATTCGACCGTTACCAGATCTACCGTTATACCGACAAATATTTCCCGCTCACCGGAGAACACTGGCAGAGCCGGCTGTGGAAAAGATTACTGAAATCATTCGGTAAAAGCAAAATGCGCTGTTACGGGGATTTTCTCAAGCAGGAAAAAGATATCTCCGGATTACCACGACGGCTGACCGTTTTCGGAGTCGGTTCGCTGCCTCCGCTTTATCTGGATATCTTTTTTAAGATCGCCTCAAAAATCGACCTGCACTTTTTTTACCTGACCCCCTGCCGGGATTTCTGGGAAGAACTCTACTCGGTACGGGAACAACGCTGGTTCGATCCGACAGGGAAATTGCCGGAATTCGGCAATCCGCTGCTGGCTTCATGGGGAGAATCCGGACGGGAACTTTTCGCCAATTTACTCAAGCATCAGGACAGCACCCCCTATGTATCGACCGAAGAACTGCTTTTTGATGATTATCTTGCGCCGGATGGTTCAGGGAGCGTACTTGGACATATCCAGCAGGATATTCTCACCATGCACGATGCCCGCCGGGACAAACGTCAACTGCCTCCGGATGATTCTTTGGAGATATTGAATTGCCATTCTCCGCGGCGGGAGATCGAAATTCTGCACGACAAACTGGCGATGCTGATCAATTCCGGCGAAGTTGAACCCCGGGATGTGATCGTCATGGCACCGGATATAAACGATTATCTGCCCTATATCGAAACGGTATTCGGTCAGGGGCCGCTGCGTTCATGCTACACTGTCTCCGACCGCAATCTTCATGGCGGCTGCGGGATCGGTGATATTTTTTGCGAACTGCTCAAGCTGCCCGGAAGCCGGATGGATATCGATTCAGTGATGTCGGTATTCAGCCATCAGGCAGTTTTCACCGCATTCGGGATCAAGGTGGATGAACTTGAGATCCTCAACCGCTATCTGGAAGATGCCGGGATCCGCTGGGGACTGGATGCCGAAGACCACCGCAAATATTGCGGAGTAGCCTTTGAAGAATATTCCTGGTATTACGGAATCGACCGTATCTTTGAAAACTTCGCCATGGACAACGATGATCTGGAAAAAATCCCCGGAACCCCTCCGGCTCCCCGGGAGGGAGAACTGGAACTTTTCGGCAGATTCAACCGATTCATCCGGCTGCTGGCCAAGCTGCGCAGCGAACTTGTCATCAAGCGGGATCTGCAGCAGTGGATGGAATATTTCCAGCAGATACTGGAGACGTTTTTTCAGGATTACGATACCGAAAGTGCCGATGAAATCGCTGCTCTGCGCCGTTTTTTCACCGACAAATGGCTCATCGGTAAAGAGGTAAAAAAAATCGGCAGATTTTCTCTGGAAGTGGCACAGGATATTCTCGGAACATTTCTCAACTCCGTACCATCCCGTTTCAGTTTTCTCCGGGGCAAGATCACCTTTTGTTCTCTGACCCCGCTGCGGAGCATTCCGGCGCAGGTGATTGCAATACTGGGCATGGATGAAGGAGCATTCCCCCGGCACGATGTGGAGCTGAGTTTTGATCTGATGACACCGGGATTGCTGCCGGGAGACCGTTCCGGTGCAAAAGAGGATCGCTATCTGTTTCTGGAAGCACTGATGTCGGCGCGCCGCAGTTTCTGGTGTTTTTACAATGGCCGATCCCGGCGTAACGGCAAAATTCTGCAGCCCTCGACGGTACTTGGAGAATTGATGGATTATCTGGAACAAAGCTGCCGGATATCAGAAGTGCGCCACTATTTGCAGGGATTTGATCCGCGTTACTTTTCCGCAGACACTCCCGTGACGGCGATTTCACAGAGCAATTTCCGGACGGCGAAGCTGCTGGCGGCATCCCGGCTTCACGAATATGCCGGCAGGAGGATATCTGCTCCTCTGGTTCCCTGTATTCCGGAAACCGGATTCAAACTTGAAGAATTCATCAAATGGGCAAAACATCCGTTGAGTTACATTTTTGCCAACTGTCTGGATTGCAGATTTATCACTCCCGATGCCGCCAGAACGAGAGAAAGCATCAGCTCCGTCAGCGGATTGCAGCGGTATACCGTTGACCGTAGCATCAATGAATTTGAAAGACTTAATGTCGATGAATCTACCGGATTCAATATTTTAAGACGGTGCAATATTCTGCCGCCCGGAGAGGCCGGAAGCCGGACCTTTGCAGCTGAACTTGAGAAAATACGGAAGATCCCGGCCGCATGGAGAAACAGTTTTTACGCCCAGAAACCGACCGTTGTAAATTTCGATCTGACGATACCGTTTTGCAATTCAAAACGGATGGTGAGCGGTATCCTGAATTGTTCTGAGCTGCTGGATGAACAGAGAATAATGATCTGTTCATCGCTGAAACATTCCAATTATGCCGATGCCGTAATGCGTCACCACGCGCTGTGTATGATCTCCGATGCTCCGTCCGTCCGGACTTCACTTTACACTTTTGCCAATGGCAAATGGAACTTGACTCAGTGGTGCAATGCCGGAAAGAATGAATATTCGGCTATATTCTGGGAACGCTTTATTGCGATGTGGGAACGGGGATTCAGAAAATTCCCGGCACTCTTCCCGGAAACGCTGTTCGATATGAGCAAAAATCACCGGATTTCTCCGGAAGATGCCAGAAATGCCAAGTTCGACAACGAATACAAACAGGATAAATTCATCTCCCGCTGTTTTACTCCCGATGCACTGAAAAACGGAGAGATCGTCGTTGAACTTGAAGAATTTTTTGACCTGTTTTACAATCAGACTCCGAATGGAGGTGCCGGATGAACAGCAGTATTCAGCTTGATTCACTGACCGTCCCGCTGACCGGCATCAATCTGGTCGAAGCCGCAGCCGGTACCGGAAAAACTCATAACATTCAGAATCTGGTCGCCCGCATGATTCTGGAACGTGCCTTGAATATTGATGAGATCATCGTGTTGAGTTTCACCAATGAAGCCGCCGCTGAACTCAGCAAACGTATCCGGAAAATTCTGGATGACATTCTGGCTTTACTGGAAAAGATCCCGGTGGACAACCCCCAACAGGCTCAAGCGGTAATTGACCACGACCGCAGCATCCACCCCGACACCCCGGATTCCGACCGGATCCGTCTGATCCGCAACGCCCTGCGTGATTTTGATCTTGCTCATATCTCAACCATAAACGGTTTCTGTCAGAAACTGCTGACCCGGTTTGCTTTTGAAAGCAATCTGACCTTTGATTCAAAACTGGAAACCGATACTCAAGTTATGGTCGTAGAATTACTCGAAGACTGGATGCGGAACAAATTTTACGGAGACGGACGCAGCAATGAACTTATTTCCGCCCTGATCTCCCAGCATGATATCGCCGACTTGAAGCGTCATGTACTGGATTTCAATCTGACCATTCCGGAATATCCGGAGATCGATCTTGCCGCACAGCTGGATCTGCTGCTGGAGTTCCATGAAAAATCCGATGATCTCTCGGCACTGGATGAGAGTATGTTTAACAAACGCAGCCGCTTCGTCCGGGATCGGGAAAAACTGGAAACCGCTCTGAAAAATCATGATGGTGTGACCATCTTGAATCTGGCAGGAGGCTTCTCTCCGGAAACTCTGGTGAACGATGCATTGAAGGCCCATAAAGCGGAAGTCGATTCACTGGTTTCCAGCAGTATCTTTTTCAAACACATCAGCTATATCTGCGGAATTTATGAAACCGCCTGTGCAGCATACAAAGCCGATGCCATCCGCTATGCCCGGGAACGTTTTGAAGCATTAGAACGGCAGGGCAACTTCATGACATTTGCCGACCAGATCAAACTGGTCGACGAAGCATTGCAGAAATCATCCGGATTGAAAGAAAAGCTTCAGGAAAAATTCAAAGCCGGTATCATCGATGAATTTCAGGATACCGATGCCATGCAGTACCGGATTTTCAAAAGTATGTTCGACCGTCCGGAATGCTGCGTTTTTCTGGTGGGCGACCCCCGGCAGGCGATCTACCGTTTCCGGGGCGGCGACATCAACGCCTATCTCCGGGCCAAAAAGGAGATCTCGGTTTCCGGAAATATTTATCATTTGAGTACCAATTTCCGATCCAGTGTCAACATGGTTTCGGCGGTGAATGATATTTTTGCCAACCGCTATAAACCCTTTGGAGATATTGATATCGATTTTCCGGAACTGGCCTCCCGCCCTGCTGAATCGGCTCCGGAATTGATCTGCGACGGCAAAAGTGCAGTTCATGCCATGATCCGGCACGTTTCTCCCCGGGGGAATCATCCCCTTTTGCAGTTTGCCTGTGCCCAGCGGATCGGAGATCTGATTTCGGAGGATTCTCCGGAAAAACTTCCGGATAATTCTCCGATACGCCCCGGAGATATCGCCATTCTGCTGCGGAGCAATTCTGAATGTGTGCAAATGCAGACGATTCTGGAATTTTACAATATCCCGGCGGTATGCCTTAAAAACGGTAATATTTTCAATGATGTTGAATCCAGTGCTTTGTATCAGGTGCTCTGCGGAGCATTGAATCCGGGTGACCACCGCAAGATCAGCACCGCACTGGCCGGTTTCCTGTGCAATATTCCTTTAGCAGAACTTGATGTTTCAGTCGCCGCCAACGGAGAAAAATTCGCCGCTTATCTGGAAAAATTCCAGCGGATGAATCAATTGTGGTATCAGCAGGGTTTTGCCGTGATGTTCGAATATTTCCTCAACGCATTCAATGTCCGGGAAAATCTTGCCGCACGTCCGGACGGCGAACGGCGGCTGACCAATTTGTATCAGCTGGGAGAACTGCTCCACGCCAAAGCCGAATCACAGCGGATGCCGCCGCTGGTTCTCACCGGAAAATTCGGTGACATGATTGCCCAGAGCGAAGATTCGCTTTACCACACCGAAGAACATGAGGAACTTATGTCCAGCGGCGATTCTGCCGTAAGGATAATGACCATTCACGCCTCCAAGGGGCTGCAGTTCCCGGTGGTGATGCTGCCCGGACTTCAACGGTTGAGCAGCAGCGGCGGCAAAGAGCTTGATGGAGTATTCTACAATGGCAGCTCCCGGGAGTTGAATCTCAACGGCAATTTGCAACACAGAGAGATCGAACTCCGGGAGATCCAGGAGGAGAAACGCCGGTTGATCTACGTTGCCTTGACCCGCTCAGAGTACCGGTGCGAAATTTTTGAATCAGAAGAACTTCCGGAATCAGTCTGGAATGATCTGATCCGTCCGGTGCAGGAGCGGATTTTCTCAGTACCGCTGGTTTTCCATCAGGAATATCCCCGGTTCAGGAACCGGATTTTGCCATTGGCAGATTCCATTCCGGAAATAGCGAACATCCATCCCAAGTGGCAGTTGACCAGTTATTCGGCCCTGACCAGAAATATTTCCGGAAAGAACCGGATCACCGGCGACAATTCTCCGGTTGACCATGATGAATTCACTGCCGGCAGCAAGGAAACGACAGACCTCTCAACGACAAACGGAAGCGGATTTTCGCCGTTTGCGCTGCCCGGAGGAGCCGGATTCGGCAACACTCTGCATGAAATTTTTGAGCGGATCGATTTTGCCGGAGACCGGATGCTGTTTGAAAAAGCGGCAGTCACATTGCTGAAACGTTCCGGAAATCAGGAACTCTGCCAGCTTCCGGGATACCCGGGAGCAGTCGGAAACTGGCTGCATGACATATTCCATTCTCCGCTTACGGACTTTGACGGGGAAAGTTTCACTTTGGCAGAGATTTCCGGAACCGATCGGATAACCGAGATGGAATTCTACTGCGATATGCAGGATTTTGATTTGAAAGAGATGAAACAGCTGCTCGATGAATATCTTGTTCAGGAGTTTGGAACCGCCGGCTGGCCGGAGGATTGCGAAGAGAACTTCAACGGTGGTATTCTCAACGGTTTTATCGATCTGATTTTCCGTCGTGGCAGCAGATATTATATTGTGGACTGGAAAAGCAATATTCTGGGAGGAAATCCTGAAAATTTCCGGCCGGAAAAATTATCATCTGCCATGATCCACTCTTTTTACTTTCTGCAGTATATGTTTTATCTGGTCGCGCTGATCCGTTACCTCCGACATTTCAACAATGGAATTTTCGGAGAAAAAGAGTATGAAAGCATGATCGGCGGCATCTATTACCTCTTTGTCCGGGGAATAACTCCGAAACATCCGCAGCATGGAGTTTTTCAGGCTCGTCCCCCGTGGCAGGTCATTCAGCAGTTGGAGGCATTGATATGTTCCAAAATGAAATAAATTCCGATACGGCAACAGATTTTATTGACTTTGACCGTGAGTTCGGAGACTTTTTACTCCGTTTCACCGGGAGCGATCTTCCTGAAATTGCCTTGACCGGGATGCTGGTCGCCAATGAACTGCGCTCCGGAAATCCCCAATTGGACCTGTCAAAGTATGCCGGAAAAACATTTGAAACAGAAGATCACGCCATGATCACCCTGCCTCCGGTTGAAAAATGGAAAGAGCTCCTAATCAGCAGCCGGGCAGCAGCATTGCCGGATGAAAAACTCCGGACCCCGCTGATTTTCACCGGCGAAGCGGTTCTGATGCTTCGCCGTTATGCCGGATACGCCGCCAATGTGCGGCACAAATTATCCGGATTGCGCAGCTTCGATCAGAATCTGCAAATGCCGGATATCCCGGGAAATGATCTTGAAGCAATACAGAAACTTGCCGTTTTCGTCGGCACAAATTCCCGACTGCTGATCCTCTCCGGAGGTCCGGGAACCGGCAAAACTACCGTCTGTGCCCACATCATAAGACTTCTGCTGCAAAAAGATTGCAATATGCGGATATTATTTGCCGCCCCCACCGGCAAAGCACAACAGAACCTTGCAGCTCAGATCCGGAAAGCCGGAGACGATCTGCCGGAAACTTCAGAATTGCGCCGGGCGATCGATGAACTCAAAGGAGCGACACTGCACAGTTTCATACTGAATTCCCAGTGGCGCAGCGAACTGGAACGCTGTGATCTGCTGATCGTCGATGAGTGTTCGATGATTTCGCTGGAGATGTTTTCAAAATTGCTGGATATCCTGCCGGAATCCACATCGCTGATCCTTGCCGGAGACCGCCGCCAGTTGACTTCGATCGACAGCGGCAGCGTATTTGCCGACCTTTGCAGTTTCGGAAATGTGAACCGGCTTCCGGAACCGGCAGCGGAAATTTTTCATACCGGAAGCGGGATCGCCGTGGAATATGCGGAGATATCTGACGATTTTTCCGGGCATATCGTTGAATTGCAGCGGAATTTCCGTTCAGCGGAAGCCCCGACTATATGCCGCATTGCCACAATGCTCCGGGAGGATAGCTTACCGGATGAAGCATTGGCCGGTTTCATCTCCTCCACTATGGAGGATGACTTCCGCTTCCGCACGGTTGCGGAGGAGGAGCTGGAATCTGCTCTGCGCGAAAAGTGCGCCGGGTTGAAAACTTTGCCGCAGTTGTGCCGTTCCGGAGATCCGGAACAATTGAAGCAGGCCTGGCAAATCATCGAACACAGCAAATTCATCTGCACCGTAAACCGCGGCAGCAGGGGCTCTCTGTCCATCAATCAATGGATGCTCCGGGAATTGAATATCCTTCCGGAACTCCCCGGCAAATGGCTGCCCGGAACGGTGCTGCTGGTGACCGCCAATGACAAGCACTCCGGATTGCGCAACGGTGACATCGGAGTGGTGACACTGGAAAAAGTTTCCGGCGGACAGGAGACGCAGCATTGGGTGCGTTTTTCAAGTTGCCCGGAAAAACGCTTTGCTTTTTCCGAACTTCCGGAACATGAATGCGGATTTGCAATTTCCGTGCACCGGGCACAGGGTTCGGGATATCGGGAGATAACTTTTCTGCTGCCGGGATATGATTCAAAGGTGCTGTGCCGGGAACTGCTTTATACCGGCATAACCCGGGCCGCCCGATCCATCGAACTCTGGGGAACCCGGGATGAGCTGCTCTTTGCATTGAGCAATCGCAAAGAACGTTCATCAAATTTATTCCTGAACACTTGACAAATCGCATTCTGGTGCTATATTATAATTCATGCGTATGTTTAAGTATGTCAAATTTTAAAAATATGAGGTGAAAAAATGTCGCAGCATCCGAGTCTCCGCGTTGGTGGCAAGATCCGCAAAATCCGCAACGTTATGAAACGTTACGAACGTTTGAACGTTCTCCGTGCCGAGGGCCGTATCCCCGAAGATAAGGTTCTGGGTCTGCCCAAAACCAAACCGATCGAAGTCTGATGATCTTGATGGTTTGAGAGAAATTACGGGACGATTTTTAAATCGTTCCGTTTTTTTTTAGCAATATCATGGATTCAACAATGAGTACGGTATTCAAAAAATTGTGCCGCATCGCCGGAGAAACGGTGGTCAAATATCAGCTTATTGCCGGAGGAGACCGGATCCTGGTCGGCGTTTCCGGAGGCAAGGACAGTCTGGTGCTGATGCATATTCTGGAACACCTGCGAAGCGCAGCTCCGGTTGAATTCGATTTTGAAGCGGTCACTTTTGACCCCGGATTCCCGGAATTCGCCGTTGATAAAACTGCGGCTTATTGCCGGGAACACCATTGGAAACACCATGTTATAAAAATGGATATCGCATCCGTCATCGCCGAAAAATCCTTTGAACGTTCCCCCTGCGTGCTCTGTTCACGACTGCGTCGGGGCAAACTTTACGGCATTGCAGGTGTACTCGGATGCAACAAACTTGCACTCGGGCAACATCTGGACGATATCGTTTCAAGTTTGCTGATAAGTTTGTGCCGGGGTCAGGGAATCACCACCATGGCCCCGAAAGTGCTCCCGGAAAATCCGGATCATCCGGTGATCATCCGGCCGCTGGCTCTGGCTCAGGAATCACTCATTTCGGAATATGCAGCCACACTTCAAATTCCGGAAGCCGGGATATGCCGTTACAAAAAGCAGCTGGAATCCGGAGACCGGGTATATTTCAAAAATCTTATCGCCGATCTGAGTGAACACATTCCCGATTTACGCAGTAATATCGCCCATTCCCTGACCCGGGTGGAACTGGATCATCTGCTGATCCCGCCGGAGACTGGAGGATCCTCCGATGATGCGGAATAAAGCATTTTTGCTTTTCACATTGCAGTTGATATTTGTCTTTCTGCCGGTTCGCGGCGGAGAACTGCAGATCATCGCCACTTGTGATATCCATGGAAAAATGCAGAATTTCTCCAAATTGGCAACGGTCATCCGCCAATATCCCAATGCTGTAAAAATTGATCTGGGAGATCTTTTCCATGGCGATCCGCTCAATGACAAATTGAATGGAACTGCGATGATCGATGCCCTGAATCTCCTGAAATATGACATCTTTATCCCCGGCAATCATGAATTTGAACTTCCTCCGGAAACATTATCCGGAACTTTAAACCGCTTCAAAGGTCAAATTGCCGGACAGTTCCGGATGCCGGGAGTAAAAAGTGCCAATTGGATCCTGATTCGCCGACCGGGATTTTCCTGCGCAGTTATCGGAATGACCGATCACGGTTTGTTCCGTGACCGGAGATTTTATCCGTTTATGGAGATCATTGATGAATTGACGGCATTGGATCAGGCCCTCGCTGAAATCCGGAAATTGGATGTCGATGCAATAGTTCTGGCCCGGCATGGAGGAAATTATTTCAGCGGAGTTCCGACCGGAAAGGTGCTTTACCGCCATCCGGAGATCGATCTGATAATCTGCGGTCATACGCACAAAGAGATCGCCGGATTGCGCAAAGGCCGCTGCCTGATCGTCCAACCCGGAGCATTTGCTTCGTCGGCAATCCTGGTCACACTGCAGAAAAATCCCCGGAACCCGGTTTTGATCCGGAGCCGTCTGCTCCGTCCCGGAACCGGATATGACCGTCAGATAAGTTCACTGTACTTCCGGGAATCCCGCCACATGGCAGAACAACTGGCAACACCGGTAACGGCCGATCCCCGGCGGGATTCGCTGCCTGAACAGATCATGGAGGCGATGAAAAAATCTGCCGGTGCCGAAGCTGCAGTACTCGAATTGCCGGAACTCCCGGCAGAAAAACTTCATTACCGGAAATTTCTCACCATTTTCCCATACCGCAACAATCTGGCAGTAATTGAAACCACTCCCGCAGAGTACCTGAAGCTCCGCAAAGAATGCAGTTCCCGCCTCCGCCGCCGCTACTTCACGCCGCCTCCGGAAGGAAAATCAGCGTTCAATCTGGTTTTAAACACCTTCATTCTCTCCCGCAGTAAAGTTTTTCCACCGGAACGGAAATTCCGGATCTTACCCGTTATCGAACGAGACCTGATTTTGAAAGAATTTCAAAGATGAGCAAACATTATATAATCGCTGATGCCTGCGGTATGTGCGGCGGAGTTTTTGCCGCATTGAAAATTTTAAGAGAGATGATTTCCCTGCACAAGGGGAAAAGTGTATTCGTCCTGCACGAATTGGTTCACAACAATGCGGTGACCGGAGATTTTGAAAAACAGGGCGTGCATTTTGTCGATTCGATACAGGATATTCCGCCGGGTGCGCCGGTGGTCATCGGTGCTCACGGAGTGGCTCCGGACGTGGAAAATTCCATCCGTAATATCGCCGGAGAAGTTGCTGATGCGACCTGTCCTTTGGTCAAAAAGCTGCAGCAGATGGTAAAAAATCTGAATCAGCACGACCAGCTCATCTTATTCGGCAAAAAGGATCATGCCGAAGTCGCAGCAGTACTGGGCAACTCCGCTGCCGGAAAAAATTTCATCATCACTTCACAACCGGATATTGACGCTCTTCCGGAACTGGATTCACCGTTTTTCATCTCCCAGACCACCGTCGATTTTGCCCAAAGCTGCGAAATTGAAAAAAGTCTGCGCCAACGCTTTCCGGCTTTGCGCTGCAATCCAGGGGTCTGCGATGCTTCCAGACGGCGTCAGGAGGCGGTGATAAAACTGTCATCGCTCTGCCCGGTCATTCTCGTTGCCGGTTCCGCCCACAGTTCCAATGCCTGCCGGTTGCGGGAGATCGCTGAAAATCTGGGAGCAGAAGCGTTGCTGATCGAAAATGCCGAGGAAATTCCGGAACGCATACTTCAAGGTACTTCCCGGATCGGGATCACCGCCGGAGCAAGTACACCGGAGTATATTATGGAAAAAATCATCGCCAAGCTGCAGCAGGCGGGATTTTCATCTTGACAAAGAGAATCTGCGGGTATATATTTTTTCATTGACATTCGATACAGGTGTTTCAGATAAATGAGTTTTACCAAGATCAATCCGGCAGATTTTTTCCCAAGAGAGTTTGCCTTTGCTGCCAAAACTCCGGTACTGATTACCGGAGGTGCCGGTTTTATCGGCTCGGCATTGGTGGAAACGCTCCTCGCCCACGGGTGCAAAGTCCGTTGTTTCGACAACTTTTCCACCGGATTCAGGAGTAACATCGAACCGTTTTTTGCCAACCCGGACTTTGAATTACTCGAAGGAGACCTGCGCAGTACAGATGATTGCAGCAAAGCTGTGGAAAATATGGATTATATTTTTCATGAAGCAGCTCTGGGATCGGTTCCCCGTTCCATCGCAGATCCGTCCACCAGTATCGCCGTGAATGTCGCCGGAACCGTCAACCTGCTGGATGCCGCCCGCAAAGCCGGGGTACGCCGGATCGTCTATGCTTCCAGCAGTTCGGTCTACGGAGATGACAAATCCGATATCAAAAAAGAAACCTGCACCGGCAAGGTGCTTTCTCCCTACGCCGCCAGCAAAGCGGCCTGTGAACTTTTTGCGGAAAACTTCGCCGGTGTTTACGGTTTGGAGATCGTCGGACTGCGTTATTTCAACGTCTTCGGAATGCGGCAGAATCCGGCCGGAGCTTATGCGGCAGTGATTCCGAAATTTGCCCGGATGCTCCTTGAGCACCAATCTCCGGTCATCAACGGCGACGGAACCATTTCCCGGGATTTCACCTTTGTCGGCAATGTGGTCAATGCCAATATCCGGGCAATGTTCGCCCCCGAAGCTCCTGGAAAAGTCTTCAATGTCGGATGCGGAAAAAGTATCGACCTCAACACATTGTTTGCAGTTTTGCGCAGTGAACTTGCCAAGTTTGATCCGGAAATTGCCAAAGTGGAGGCGGTTTACGGTCCGGAACGGCAGGGTGATGTCCATTTTTCACTTGCCTCAACCGAGCTGGCAAAAGAGCTTTTAGGTTACACACCGGCTTACAGTTTCGCTGAAGGCATCGCTGTCACTGCAGAATATTTTTACACGATGTTCTCATAAAAAGCATACAGCTCTCCTTGCATCTTCCGGTTTCAGCACCCGGGTCTCATTCCTCCGGAGAAATTCGTTATTTTTTATCTTTTCAACTGGAAAAATGTGGGGAAATGATGTATATTGAAAACATCGTTAAAAAAATAACCATCAGGAGGTTTTTATGCTGAACAACAATATCGATATCACTCAGGTCTCTGAGTTCCGGTTCAAGACACTGGTCTACTTCGGCTGCGGAGCGATTCATAAAATCAACGATATCGCTGAACAACTCGCAGCACGCAATATCAAAAATATTCTGGTCGTTTCCGGACGGGGAGCCTACAAAGCCACCGGCGCATGGGATGTGATCGTGCCGGCGTTGGAATCCCGGGGAATCGCCTATACCCTGTTCGACAAAATCACTCCCAACCCCACCACCACCCAGATCGATGAAGCCGTGGCCATGGCTCCCAACGCTCAGGCGGTGCTCGCCATCGGCGGCGGAAGTCCCATCGATGCCGGTAAAAGTGCGGCGGTTCTGCTGGCCAATCCCGGCAAAACTGCGGCGGAACTTTATGAATTCAAATTTATCCCGGAAACGGCTGTCCCCATCATCGCAGTCAATCTGACCCACGGAACCGGCACCGAAGCGGACCGCTTCGCTGTTGCCACCATTCTGGAAAAAGAGTACAAACCGGCAATTGCCTACGACTGCATCTATCCCACCTGGTCGATCGATGACCCGGCTCTGATGACCGGATTATCTCCGGAACAAACCAGATTTGTCAGTATTGACGCAGTCAACCATTGCGTTGAAGCGGCTACCAGCAAAGCTGCAAGTGTTTTGTCAGTTTCTCTGGCCCGGGAAGTGATCGCACTGGTGGCCCGTTATCTTCCGGTCGCCGAAGCCAATCCGGCCGATCTGGAAGCCCGCTATTATCTGCTGTACGCCTCCATGCTCGCCGGAGTCTGCTTTGACAACGGACTTTTGCACTACACCCATGCGCTGGAACATCCTCTGAGCGGAATCAAACCGGAACTCACTCACGGCTTGGGACTTGCTATTCTGCTTCCGGCAGTGATCAAAGAAATTTACGCTGCAAAAGCCGGAATTCTGGCCGATATCCTTGCCCCCGTCGTGCCTGGTCTCACCGGCTGTGCCGACGAAGCTTTGACCGCAGCCAAAGGTGTGGAAAAATGGCTGGCTGATTCCGGAGTTCCTCAGAAACTCGCCGATGAAGGTTTCGTTGAAACCGATCTCGACCACCTGGTCGAACTGGCATTCACCACTCCCTCTCTGGATGGTCTGCTCTCACTGGCACCCACCCCGGCTGACAAAGCTGCCGTTCGCCGCATCTACGCCGACTCTCTGAATAAACTCGGCTGATAAAACCACAAAACAAGGGATGCTGTAAAACCATTGGTTTTGCAGCAGCCCTTGTTGTTTACTGATCACTTATTCACTGTCCCGGAGAATCATTTCCACCGGAGTCAGATATTTTTTCTCCATATTGCATTTGCGGCAGCAGACCACCATATTGCCCCGGGTACTGCGTCCGCCCCGGGATAAAGGCACGATGTGGTCGATGGTCAATTCACTTTTGGGAAATTTTTCCTTGCAATAGTGACATATCCCAAGAGCAAAAAGGTTCTGGAAATAGCTGCTTTTGCGCAACTCTCGGGCCTTTGCCCGCTCCCGTTTGATATGCGCATCGTCCCGCTCGATCTCGATCCAGTCATCCATAATTTCAATCAGCAGAACTCTTTGCTTCGTCCAATATGCGGCGGATCTCTTTGATGAGAACCGGCAGACGGTGGGGTTTGGAAAGGAAACCGCAGGCTCCCTGCGCCAGCAGATCTTCAACCTCATGTTCAGAAACAAATCCGCTGGACAGAAGTACCTTCACATCGGGGTCGATCTCTTTGAGTTGATAAAAAGCTTTGTGACCGCCGCATTTGGGCATAACCATATCCAACAGCACAAGGTCGATCTCGCCGGGATTGCTGCGATATATCTCCACTGCGTCCAAGCCGTTTTCAGCCAGCAGGACACAATATCCAAGTTTTTTCAGAACATCGATCAGGAAGTCCCATATTGTCTCATGATCATCGACGATCAAGATCGTCTCTGAACCACCCTTCAACTCCGCATTATCCATAATCAGCAATCTACCCCGGAACCGGTTAATAAAAAACATCTCCTTGTATTATAACCGGATTTGCAGAAAATCCAAGAGTAAAACCGGAATTTTTTCATAAAAACCCTCTTTTTTTCTGAAATTGATGCCGAAGCGATGGATATTTTCAATAAATTTTGATAAAAATGGTGGATTTTTGCAGTGCACCATATTATCTTATAACAACAGAAGGGAGTTATACGGACATGAAACAGAAAAAACACCAACTGCTGCGTCTGTTGTTTGCACTGATATTTTTCTTTCTCTTCTGCCTGCTGGCTTCCGGACTGACACCCCGGATAAGTTTTTTGGCAAAACTTCAGTTTATTCCCGCATTTTTAAATATGATCGCCGGTATTTCCGCCGCATCCGCCCTGATCGTCGGAGCGTGGCTGCTGGTAACCTGGCTGACCGGACGCTGGTATTGTGCGGTATTCTGTCCGCTTGGAGTTCTTATCGATCTGCTGGATTTGATCCCTTTCCCGAAGAAAAAAGCGGTAAAAAAAGATTGGTCTTTGTGCCAGTGGACGATCGCGCTGGCCGGTTTCAGCATGGCGGTGTGCGGGGTGAATTACATTTTCATGCTGCTGGATCCCTATTCCAATTTTCTGGCAGCGGCGGGGATGTTGACCTCCGATTTCAATATCGGGATGTTGATCCCGTTAATGGCGATCGTCATTCTTACCATCTGGAAACGCCGTTTTTTCTGCACGGCGATCTGTCCTGCCGGAGGATGTTTCAATCTGATTTCCCGGCACAGCGCACTGACGTTGGAACTCAAAGATAATTGCGTCAAGTGCCGCAAATGTGAAAAAGCCTGCCCGGCCGGTTGTATTGATATCGATTCAGGGAAAATCGATAACGGACGCTGTATCCGCTGTATGAAATGTTTCGATCAGTGTGCGCTTGCAGCATTGGGATTCAGATTCTCCGTTTCCGGAACCGCTCCCCGGGAAAATCCGGAACGGCGGGAATTCATCAAACGCAGTTCCGTTGCAATCGGCGGAGCAGTTGCCGGAGGCATCATGCTCAAACTCGGCATGGAAAAATTTGCTCCGGCTCAACCATTTTCTCAAATCCTGCCGCCCGGAGCCGGGGATATCAAGCGTTTCACAGAAAAATGTACCTCCTGTCTGATCTGCGTGTCCAACTGTCCGGCCGACATCATCCGCCCTGCCCGGGGTGGGGATGGTCCGGTTTCGCTGGATTATGCGGCAAATTTCTGTCAATGGAATTGCAATATGTGTTCAAACAGCTGCCCGACCGGCGCAATCCGGGAACTGGTTCTGGAGGAAAAACAACGCACTCAAATCGCTCTGGCCGAAATTGCCGGCAGCTGCATCGGCTGCAGCAAATGCGTTCCGGAATGTCCGACCGATGCGATTGTGCTGAAACAAGATGGGAAAGCCGCAGTAAATGCTGATCAATGTATCGGTTGCGGCAAATGCATATCGCTCTGTCCGGTCAAAGCGATCAAGGTAAACAGCATCGCCTGCCAGTCATTGCTGAAAAAACCGGAAGTCCCGGAAACTGAAAATGAACCCGGAGATAGTTCCGCTGTCCGCAAAGCGGTGATCAATCAGGAAAGCTGCTTCTCCTGCGGCTGCTGCGCCGAAGTCTGCCCGGTCAATGCGATCACTCTCAATGAAAACAGCACTCCGAACCCGGTCGATCAGGACAAATGCATCGGCTGCGGTAAATGTATCAAGGTCTGTCCGGCCAAAGCAATCACTCTGCAGTAATTGTTTTTCTGCTTCAACCGCAACACTGCAAAGAACAACTCACCAGTGCTGCAGCGAAGCAGTTATCGCCAGAATTTGCGGAAGCAGCTGCTTTTTACGGCTCAAAACACCGGGCAGAGCGTAGAGGTCGCTGCCGATTTTATCATAGGGCAGACTGCTGATGATCTCATGGCAGCCGCAGACCAGCAATTCCGAATTTTCCCGCACGGCATCCGTCACCAGCAAGCCGAAGAAATCCAGACCGTCGATCTTTATTTTCTGCTTCATCACTTCGATAAGTTCATCGTGGCGGTCGTAGAGCAATTCAAGGTCGCTCTCTTCGACCTGAGCCAGAGCAAAACGGTATTTGCCATCGGTATAATCCTTGCGGTCGTTGCCGATGACCTCTTCCGGAGATTTTGCGACCAGAGCAGAGTCGATCTGCATAAGTTCCATCATCAATGTTTCTCCGGAAACACCGGAGATCTTTTCCAACCACTCGGCCATCCGGCGATCCAGCATGGCGGTGGTGGGAGATTTCAACAGCAGGGTGTCGGAAATTATTCCGCCCAGCAGCAATCCGGCCATATCCGGAGTCAGACTTTCTCCGGAAGCCCGATACATACTGGCAACCAGAGTACAGGAACTGCCGACCACATCTCCGGTGAATTTGATCGGAGAAGCGGTGGGATTCATTCCGATGCGGTGATGGTCCACCACCTCGATCACGGGTAATTCGCCGACTCCGGGCAGACTCTGTTCGGGTTCATTGTGGTCGATCAGAATCATCTGGAACGGAGGCGGTGCGTTGAAAGTCCGTTTCAGCACCACTCCTGCAAGTTTCCCGTTTTCAATAACCGGGATGACATCCTCCGGATGATTGAGCAAGCGGTGTTTGATCTCGGTCATCCGGTCCCGTGGTGACAGGAGCAATTCCTCCTGCGGGAAGTCGCTCAACTCGACCGGCACACTGAATTTCAAACGGCGGATAACGGCCGCAGAATCCAGTTTGGTCTGGATGATCGACACCCCTTCATTGCGGGCACCTTCCAGCACCCACGGATCGACCGGACGATTTCCGGTGATGATAAGCAGCCGCAGCTTGCGGGAAATGGATTTGAGATGAATATCCGGACGGTCTCCGACGATCATCGCCAATTCATGATTGTTGTCCGGCAGATGTTCGTCGAAAACATCCGGGCTCATGGCGGCAACATAGACCTCAAAGATCTGATGCAATCCGGCATCCCGAACCGTGAGCACTTCGCCGTCAAGCACCTGATTTATCAATGAAATTGAGGTTTTTATCCGCCGTCCGGTCAAACTGGAACCGGCATCATTGCCGATACTCAACAGATTGGCGAGCAGAGCCATACCGCTGAGCATACCGAGAAAATTATTATCCTTATCCACTACCGGCAACCGGGAAAACCCCGATTCCCGCAGGGTTCCGACGGCATCAAATAAAGTGCATCCGCAGCTTATTGCCGGAATATTTTCCATGATATCCCGGACACGGACATAAACATCATTGCGTGAAGGCGGAGCCGGAACCTTGAAACGGTCAAGCAAATAGGCAGCCCGGTCGGGCAGGATTCCGGGACAAAGGGCGGTTACATTTTCATATCCCTGCCGGCGGCGCAATTCAGCGAGAGCCACGGCTCCGGCGATGCTGTCGATATCGGGATTACGGTGTCCGCATACAAATATCTGCGGAACAACAGCTGATTCTGAGTTTTTCAAAATTTCCTCTTTTCTTCCGGTCCCCCCTGTGGGAACCACTTTTTATCATTTCGTTTGTGCGTTGATAAAAAATATCACATAAACAATGATTTTTCAAGTTGATTATCGCTCCCGGTGCGGTTATATTATCCCGGAAAGGAGATAACATGAAGCCGGATATCTACATTGTCGATCAGCACCATCAGGTGCTTGAATACTGGGCGGAACTGCGGCGCACCCTGCCGGAGGCTCCGGCAGTCTGGTCGTTGGATTATCACACCGACACCATGC
>JAZRNP010000160.1:0-2229 GCA_045648225.1 Victivallaceae bacterium
CCATCGATGGTCGCTTCATCGGCCCAGAAATATTTGCCGTCCTTGCCGCAGATGGCGAAACCTTCGACCTGAGCAGCCGGACTGTTACGGACGATTTTGGCTGATTTCGGACGGCCGCCTTTACCACGGGTATCATAGGAATATTCAGCAGGAACAACTGAAACCAGACCACCTTCAACATCTTTGAAACTGATCACGACCTTGTTGCCTTTGCGGACAAACTTTGTCGCTGACGGTCCGGCAAAGGGAACTTTTTTGCCGTAGACATTGGCAAGAGCAATGGCGGCGAGGCGTTCGCCCGGAGTCTTTTTATCCCGGGGATGGATGTTGTGGGATTCACCGGCATCGGTCAGAATAGCCTGACCGGTAAAGGGAACATCCAGCGCAAGAGTCTGCTGTTCACGGAGCAGTGCCCAGCTGGATGCTGCATTGGGATCGCTTTCTTTTGGACGGTAGGCGGCAAGGTTGCACCAGTAAAACGGCATTTCACTGAATTCAAAGTTTTTCCGCCACAAAGCGACCAGTTCCCGGGTAAGCTGGGCATAGTCAAAGGCGTGACGGCTGTTGCGTTCGCCCTGATACCAGATGGTACCATTCAAAGCATACGGAATAAGCGGACAGATCATCGCATTGTAAAGCCGGGTCGGTTTAACCTTTTCCCGGGAGGGAAGTTTGGCGGCATCTTTTTTCTTTGAGCGTTCAAAAGCGGTCGGCACTTTACTGAGAGCTTCCCAGCTTATCCACGCACTGAGATCGGTACCGCCCCAGGATGCATTGATCAAACCGACCGGACGATTGATTTCAGAGAGCAATTTTTTCCCGAAAAAGTATCCGACGCCGGGAAACCCTCCCGAACTTTTGGAATCAGCATAAACCCATCTGCCGCCCATTTCTTCCAGCGGAACTTTGCTGCTGTTGCGCTTGACGTTGAAGCAGCGGAAACGGCTGCCGACCGGCTTTGCACACTCTTCTTTGCGTCCGATGGAACCGGCAAGAGCATACTGCATATTGGACTGACCGGAGCAGAGCCAAACTTCTCCGACGATCACATCTTTGATGATGATATTGTTGACTTTGAGTTCAAAGGGGCCTTCCGGAGAATCGGCAAGATTCAGATTGACCCGCCATTTACCGTCTTTACCGGCAACGGTTTCCTGTTTCTGCTTATTGAACTCGACAGTGACCTTTTCTCCGGGATCGGCTTTACCGAAAACGGGAACGACTGATTTTTTGGCCAGCACCGCATGATCAGAAAATATCCCCGGCAGTTTCACTGCGGCAGAAAGACTCAATGCAGAAATTGCAATGACCGACAACAACAGCTTTTTCATAGACTATCCTTATTTTTTAGAATTTTTATATTCCGTAACTTTTAAAGTATAAAAAATGCTTTTTACCACTCCGTTTAATAATTCCCCGGAGTGTCGTGGTTCAATCAAAGTTTATTCAACTGCCAGACGTTGCCGGGAGCATCTTTTACAGCGTAGCCGAGCTTGGAGATCTCATCACGCAAGCGGTCGCTTTCGGCCCAGTTTTTCTCTTTACGGGCAGCGGCACGGGCTTCGGCGAGAGCAATGACTTCGGCAGGAATTTCATCCTCAACTTTGACCGCATCGACTTCAAAGCAGCCGATGACCTTGTCAAAATCCCGGAATGCGGCCAATACCGCCTGAGCTCCGGATGCATCCAGATTATTCTCATCAGCGATACGGTTGACATTGCGCATCAAGTCAAAGAGGGACGCCAGAGCCATGGAGATATTCAAGTCATCGGCCATGGATGAAGCGAATGCATTTCTGGCATCGTTGATCACATTCGCCACCGATGCTCCGTCACCATCATTTTTCACATTGCGCAGCCGCTTGAAAAATTCATCGAATTTACCGAGGGTCTCCCGGGCAAGTTTCAAGGCATCAAAGGTGAAATTCAATTTTTTGCGGTAATGGGCACCGATCAGCACCCAACGGATCTCCCGGCCGCTCCAGCCTTTATCCAGCAAATCCCGCAGGGTGTAAAAATTGCCGAGACTCTTGGACATTTTGGTATTGCCGACCATCAGGTGTTCGCAATGGAGCCAGTAATTGACCCACTTTTTACCGGTGACAGCTTCGCTTTGAGCGATTTCGTCTTCGTGATGCGGGAACATATTGTCCACACCGCCGGTATGGATATCAAAACTGTCGCCGAGATACTTCATTGACATGGCACTGCATTCGATATGCCAGCCCG
>JAZRNP010000161.1:0-2704 GCA_045648225.1 Victivallaceae bacterium
ATCGGTCTCCAGGCATTCTGCATCCCCGGTTCTGTCGCTGACAACCGCGCCGTCGGTCTCGGCCACGGCAACCTCGCCGCGATGCTGCTGAGAGAAGAAACCAAGTGCTTCTGCTTCCTCGCCGGTCACGAATCCTTTGCCGCCGCTGAAGGTGCCATCGGTATCGCCAAAACCGCCAACAAGGTCCGCAAAGAAGCTCTCCGGGTCATCCTCAACGGTCTGGGCAAAGATGCTGCCTACATCATCAGCCGTATCAACGGATTCACCTATGTCGAAACCGAATACGATTACTTCACCGGCGATCTCAAGATCGTTGAAGAAAAAGCTTTCTCCAACGGCCCCAAAGCCGCTGTCAAATGCTACGGTGCCGATGATGTCAGCGAAGGTGTCGCTATCATGATCCACGAAGGTGTCGATGTTTCCATCACCGGTAACTCCACCAACCCGACCCGCTTCCAGCACCCCGTCGCCGGTACCTACAAAAAGTGGGCCACCGAAAACGGCCGCAAGTACTTCAGCGTCGCCTCCGGCGGCGGTACCGGACGTACTCTGCACCCGGACAACATGGTTGCCGGTCCCGCCAGCTATGGCATGACCGATACCATGGGCCGTATGCACGGCGATGCCCAGTTCGCCGGTTCTTCCAGCGTTCCGGCCCACGTCGAAATGATGGGTCTGATCGGTATGGGCAACAACCCGATGGTGGGTGCCTCCGTCGCGGTTGCAGTTGCAGTTTCCCAGGCGAAGTAATTCGTCTCCGGATAAGACTCAACAAGCGGAGGAAACGTCTGAAAACGGCGTTCCTCCGCTTTTTTAATCCGATAAAGATCATGGCTGTTGAAATCGAAAGAAAATTTCTGGTCGCCTCCGATGCGTGGCGGAGTGAAGTTGTTTCCTCCATCCCCATGTGTCAGGGTTATCTGGGCGGCGGAGCATCCACTATCCGGGTCCGGAAAACCGGCGACGGAGCGTTTCTCACCATCAAAGGTCGGGCCTCCGGTCTGGCTCGGGCGGAGTTTGAATACCCCATCCCCACCGCCGATGCTGAAGAGATCCTCAGTACCATGACCGTCGGAACCATCGTTGAAAAAATCCGCCATATCATCCCTGCCGGTAATGGTCTGGTCTGGGAAATCGACGAATACCTCAATGCCAACGCACCGCTCTTTACCGCAGAAATCGAACTGCCGGAAGAGAATACCGTTTTTGATGCTCCCGAGTGGCTGGGCGAAGAGGTTTCCGAAAATAAAAATTATACCAACCGCTCTCTGAGCCGCAACCCCTACTCCACCTGGATCAACGGCGCACCGCCGGAAAAAGAGGATTGTTGAATTATGGAACAGGATTCTCTTTTTGCCGACAACATCACCCGGCCGCTTGCCGACCGGATGCGTCCTTCCGATATCAATGAGATCGTAGGTCAGGAGGAGCTCCTCGGTGAAGGTGCACCGCTGCGGCGGATGATCGATTCCGGTAAACTCTCCAGTTTCATCCTCTGGGGGCCTCCGGGATGCGGTAAAACGACACTGGCCCGAATCCTGGCCAACCGCACCAACTTGCGTTTCACCGCCCTTTCTGCAGTCTTCTCCGGGGTGGCTGATTTGCGCAAAGCCTTTGACGAAGCTGCCAACTATCAGCGTTACGGGGAAGGCACATTGCTTTTTGTCGATGAGATCCACCGTTTCAACCGCGCTCAGCAGGATGGTTTTCTGCCTTTCGTGGAAAACGGTACGGTCGTACTGGTCGGTGCCACCACCGAAAATCCCTCTTTTGAACTCAACAGCGCACTCTTGAGCCGCTGCAAAGTCTTTGTGCTCAAACCGCTTTCCGAAAATGCTCTGGAAGAATTGATCCTCCGGGCAGAAAAATTACAGCAGCGTCCCCTGCCCGTCACCCCTGAAGCCCGGAAAATGCTGCTTCAACTTGCCGATGGTGATGGCAGATATTTTATAAATCTTCTGGAAACAGTCTACGATCTGACCGGAATGACCGAAACTCTGGATGAAAATTCTCTGCTCAAAATCGTTCAGAAACGCTCCCCAGTCTACGACAAAGACCGGGATGGGCACTACAATCTTATCAGCGCACTCCACAAATCACTGCGGGGATCGGATACCGATGCAGCACTCTACTGGGCTGCCCGGATGCTCTCTTCCGGTGAAGATCCGGCATATCTGCTCCGTCGCCTGACCCGGTTCGCCTCAGAAGATGTCGGACTGGCTGATCCCATGGCTTTACAGCTGGCGATTGCCGCCTGGGAAAGCTACGACCGCCTCGGCACCCCGGAAGGAGAACTGGCCATCGCCGAATTGATCGTCTATCTCGGTACCGCTCCGAAATCCAACGCTATCGAAACGGCATGGATCGCCGCAAAAAAAGCAGCCAAAGAATACTCTTCACTCACTCCGCCTGCCCACATTCTCAATGCTCCGACTAAAATGATGAAGGAGATGGGATACGGCAAAGGATATATCTACGACCACGATACCCCGGAAGGCTTCTCCGGACAGAACTATTTCCCCGAAGCCATGGGCAGAAAACAATTCTACCGCCCCGTCGAACGCGGCTTCGAACGCGAAATCAAACGCCGCCTCGAATACTGGGAAAATTTAAGAGAAAAGAAAAATAAGTGATATCGGGGGAGAGGAGAAAAACTTTTTGTAAAAAGTTTTTCTCCTCTCCCCCGAACCCCCTCTTCTTTTTT
>JAZRNP010000162.1:0-2243 GCA_045648225.1 Victivallaceae bacterium
TTGGCTTAATGATTTGATCGGTCTTGGATTACAAAAAGCCGGACTTGATATAAATTCCCGCTGGGGCGGTTCAATACAGTTCTTTTTGTATGACACGCTGGAAATACCGATTCTGCTTTGCGTACTGATTTTCATCATCTCCTATATTCAAAGTTGTTTTCCGCCGGAACGCAGTAAGCGGATTCTTGGCAGATATCACGGGATATGGGCAAATACGCTTGGTGCATTATTGGGAACAGTTACGCCCTTTTGCTCCTGCTCATCCATTCCGCTTTTTATCGGATTTACCAGAGCCGGGTTGCCGCTGGGGGTTACATTTTCGTTTCTGATTTCCTCCCCGATGGTCGATCTTGGCAGTCTGGTTCTTTTGATGAGCATTTTCGGTGCAAAGGTGGCGATCGTTTATGTGGTTGCAGGATTGGTGATCGCTATTCTCGGAGGTTCACTTATTGAAAAACTGCACATGGAAAAATATGTAGAGGAATTTATTTATAAATCCAACGCAGATGTTTTGAGTGAATCATCAGAAATGAGTCGAAAAGAACGGAGAAAATACGCCTATGAGCAAATGAGTGAAACATTCAAAAAAGTTTTCCCTTACATCTTGATCGGTGTTGCGATCGGTGCATTTATCCATAACTGGATTCCGGAAAAATGGGTTGAAACTATGCTTGGAAACAAAAATCCCTTTGGCGTAATTCTTGCCGTTGCGGTCGGAACTCCGATGTATGCAGATATTTTCGGAACGATCCCGGTTGCTGAAGCTCTGCTCGGTAAAGGCGCTTTGCTTGGAACAATTCTTGCCTTTATGATGGCAGTAACAACATTGAGTCTGCCTTCAATCATTATGTTGAGAAAAGCTGTTAAACCGCGTCTACTTGCTCTTTTTATCACCATTTGTGTTGCAGGTATCGTACTGGTCGGATACTTGTTCAATATTTTTCAACAACTTTTTTAATGGAGGTTTATCATGAAAATTCAAATTCTCGGAAGCGGATGCCGTAAATGTAAGGAACTTTATACCAATGCTGAAAAAGCTGTCAAATCAAGCAGTGTTGAGTGCGAACTTGAAAAAGTGACAGATATAGAAAAAATCGTTGCTATGGGAGTGATGACCACTCCGGCACTGGCAATAGACGGTAAGGTCGTCAGTTCGGGAAAAGTTCTGACAGCAGAGGAAATTTCTCAATACCTTGCTCCTGAACATTCTTGCTGTTCGGGATCTTCCTGTTCTTGTCAGCGTGAACCGACAGAACCATCCTGCTGCAGTGGAGGCAAAAAAAAAGGTGGATTCTTCAAAAAAATCATCACCATAATATTGCTGTTGTTTGTTGCCGGAAGCATCCTTTACATTATAGAACGGGAGAACAAAACAGTGCCCGGTAAACAGACGGAAGTTCTTCCGGCGGATGTGCTGAAAGTATATTATTTTCACGGAACAAAGCGTTGCATGACCTGTAATACCATTGAAAAACTTACTCGCGATGCTGTCGGCAATTCTGAAAATGTAAAGTTCATCTCTGTTAATGTAGAAGAACCGCAAAATGAACATTTCATTAAGGATTTCAATCTGGTAAACCGTTCAGTGGTAATGGAACGCAACGGAAAATTTGAAAAGTTTGACCGGGTATGGGAACTTGTCCGGACTCCGGAAGAATTTTCATCATACATCAAAAGCGGTGTAGAGAGACTTTCCAAATGATAACAGCGATCCTCACGGCGGTTTATCTTGGAATACTCTGCTCAATATCACCTTGTCCATTGGCAACTAATATAGCCGCCGTCAGCTTTGTCAGCAGGAAAAGCGGTCAAAAAAAAGCAGTTCTATTGGCAGGGCTGCTTTATACACTCGGACGGCTGATAACTTTTTGCGTTTTGGGATTTTTGCTGGCAGAAACAATGGATGCTGCTCCTATGGTTTCACACACCCTGCAAAAACACATGAATATGTTTCTGGGACCATTGCTGATTATAACGGCAATGTTTTTGCTTGGGTTGCTTGCAATACCAAACTTTTCCGTAATAAACTTTAATGATAATTTCCGGAAATATCTTGGCGGTTGTGGTTTATTCAGTCCATTGTTATTGGGCATTGTTTTTGCATTGAGTTTCTGTCCCACATCAGCGGTTTTGTTTTTTGGAACTCTGCTCCCTTTGGCAATAAAAACAGATGCTCCGCTTATTTTGTCTGCCCTCTTTGGATTTGCCAGTGGCATTCCAGTGGAAGTCGGAGGCCAAGCGGT
>JAZRNP010000163.1:0-2757 GCA_045648225.1 Victivallaceae bacterium
CAGCTCCCCAACCGGCAACTCCGCCTATCGCTCCGAAACCGGCGACACCGCCGGCTGCAAAACCGGTTGCAAAACCGGCAACTCCTCCGGCGGCTCCGAATTCAGGAGATGCTCCGGCGGTAAAACCGGCCGCCCAACCGGAAGTCAAACCGGCAGAAAACAAAGTCGAAGTAAAAAAAGTTGAACCGCAACCGGTTCCGGATAAAAAAGAACCGGCCAAAGCGAAGAAAAAACCGGAAATTGATACGAGCAAACTTCAGGCGATTTTCGGAGCCTCTTTCAAATGGATTCTGCTGGGTATCACCGCCGTGATAATTCTGGCGATCGCATTTGTCACGACGGTTATGATCCTCAACAGCAAAGGTAAATTGCCGGGTTTTCTCGATCCGGTTGCAAAATATCTCAATCTTAAAGCTGATGCGGCCAAAAACAAAGCTCTTGAACTGGCCAAACCTCAGGCGGTAACTGTTGAAGAAAAAAAGCCTGAAGGTCCGGTCACCCGTCCGGAATATCTCAAGATGATCGAAGATATTCTCAATTTCCGTCTGCTCAATCCGCAGGAGAATTCAAAGTTCCTCGCAATGGCTGACCAAGCCTATCCGGAGGTACTCAAAGCTGTGACCAAAGAAGAAAAAATCGCCATGGAGCGTTTTTTCAAAATCTATTCCCCCGCAGATGAAAAGTCCCGGATCGTCAGCGCCCGCAATGTTTTGCGCAATCAGTTCCTGAAACAGGTCGATGCTGTCATATCCGCCAGAGAAAAAGCGGAACAGGAACGGCTCGCCGCTATTGAAAAACAGAAGAAACAGGCCGAAGAAGCCGCCAAGCGGGCTGCTGAAATCGACAAACGCAACAAGGAAGAGCAGCAGCGTCAGATCGCTTATCTGGCTCAATTAAAAAAGGATTGCCTGCTTCATGGAGAAAAACTTGCTGCCGCTATGCTCGAAGCAGCGATCACCGATGATCGCAGTAAACTGGAAATGGCGTTACTGGACGCGGATGACTTCTCCCGTTCCGTTCTGGTTCAAAGTGCGGAAGAGAAAAAAGTTTTCGGTCAATTTTCCGGATTTGTAAAGAATCTGAATAAGGAACTGCAGAATTTGCAGCGTTACAAACGGCAACTTGGCAGAATCAAGCTTCGCAATAATATCACCATTACCATGCCGAACCGCAAAAGTGCGCTGGTGGAAAAAATCCAACCCGGAGAAATCCTTTGCCGCACAGCAAATGACCTGACGGTCAGCATCAAGTTCCACACTCTGCCGGGAAAATCCCGGGAACGGTTTGTAAAAACCATCAATCTTAATTTGAAGAGTTGGAATTTGAACAACCCCGCATTCTTTATCGGAGTCTTTGATCAGCATGTGGATGATTTTGCTTTGAAAAATATGCCGCCCAAAGGATTCTGGAAAGATTACTGGACCTTTTTCGAAAAACATTTGAAAAAATAAAACCAAAGAGGATGCTATGAAAAGATTTTTCCGTCTGCTCTCCATCGCCGTACTGCTTGCGGCTTGCCCGTTGTTTGCACTGCGCCCGACCAACAAACATCTGCAGCACAAAAATAAACACGACAAAAATATTCTGATCGTCTGTTATTCTCAGACCGGAAACACCCGCCACGTTGCTCATCAGATCAAGAAGGCCGTCGGCGGTACCATTCACAATCTGGTACCCGCAAAGCCGTACCCCAAAGATCTGAAAGCCTGTGTTGCTCAGGTAAAAAAAGAAAAAGCCAAAGGCGAAAGACCGGAACTGAAAAATATTCCGGATTGCAGCAAATACGATATCATTTTCATCGGTTCCCCCAACTGGTGCGGAACGATCGCCCCTCCGGTGGAAACATTCATTGCCAAGGGCAAACTGCAGGGTAAAAAAGTCATTTTGTTTGTCACTCACGGAAAAGGCGGATTGCAGAACTGCGAAAAGGATTTCAAAGCCGCACTGCCGGGAGCTTCACATGGTACTACCGGAGCTTTCCCCGGAAAAAATGTCAAACGTTTGAATTCCAACATCCAACAGTGGGCACGCTCAGCGATGCTTGATTGAGAGCCGTTTCAACGGCGGGGATCCAGCGTATCCCGCAGTGAATCGCCAAGTACATTCAAAGCCAGCACCAGGACAAAAAGCATCCCGCTGGCAGCTGCCAATTCCCACCAGACACCGGCCCAGAGCCGCTGCTGTCCATCAGAAATCATCATTCCCCAACTGGGGAATTGTTGTGCTCCGAGTCCGAGATAGCTGGCGGTCACTTCCAGCATAACACTGGACGCAAACAGTGTGGTAAAATAGATGATCGCCAAATGAAAAACATTGGGCAGAATGTGCCGGAAAATTATTTTGAAATTTCCGACACCTGCAACTTTGGCAGCCGTAACGTACGGACGGTTCCGCAACTTCATAACTTCGCTGCGGATAACCCGGCACAAAGTCACCCATCCGGTGAGACCGATCGCACAGTAAACCCCGAACATTCCGGGTTCCGTCCGGATCAGCCGGGCAAAAAAGTTGAATATCGCCAGCAATGGCGGTGAGAGAAATCCCTGAGTTACCAGCAGAGAAAACGCCAGAATAAACAGCAAGGTTGGCATCGCCGCAAATGTGCTGTACAGCCAAACTGCGCAATCATCGGTCTTCCCTCCGAAAAATCCGGCAAAAAGTCCGACTCCGACTCCGATAACAAGCGAAATCGCACCGGAAACAATACCAACTTTCAAAGCCGTATTCGCTCCGGCCACAGCCCGCAGAGCCACATCC
>JAZRNP010000164.1:0-5036 GCA_045648225.1 Victivallaceae bacterium
GCACCGGTCATACCGTTTTCCACAACGATGGCATCGCAGAGACGGGCTTTGGCCTCCGGAGAATTGACCACGATAAACTTCCACGGCTGGGAGTTGCATCCGCTGGGCGAAAGACGTCCGGCTTCAACGATCTTGAGCAGATCCTCCTCCGGAATAGTTTTCCCGGGGATAAAGGAACGGCAGCTCCGGCGGTTTTTCATAATATCCAGAAAGTCCATGATCAAATTCTCCTTAATTATTTCTGTCCGTAGTAGGCATTTTTGCCGTGCTTGCGGTTATAATGTTTATCCAGAATGTATTGCCGGACAGTTCCGGCATTGGGGTTGAGCAAAAGGGCCCGGAAATTCATCTTGGCGACCTCTTCCAATACAACGGCATTGTGTACCGATTCGTGAGCATCCTTGCCCCAGGCGAAAATGCCGTGATTGCGGACGATCACCCCGGGAATGGCATTGGGATCTTTGTCTTCAAAGGTTTCGACGATGACTTTGCCGGTATTTTTTTCATAGGCCTCTTCGGTCTCTTCCTGTGTGAGATTGCGGGTACAGGGAACCGTACCGTAAAAATAATCGGCATGGGTGGTGCCCATGGGAGCCAGCGGCATTCCGGCCTGAGCAAAACTGGTGGCATAACTGGAATGGGTATGCGTAATGCCGTTGACCTGCGGGAAAGCCTTGTAAAGTTCCAGATGGGTCGGGGTGTCTGAAGAAGGATTATATTTTCCCTCAACGCGATTGCCCTGCATATCCAGCACGACCATATCCTCGGCACACATCTCTTCGTATTTCACACCGGATGGTTTGATCACCATATAATCACCGCAACGGCAGGAAACATTCCCCCAGGTAAAAACGACCAGATTATACTCTACCAACTCCAGATTGGCTTTAAAAACCTGCTGCTTGATATCTTCCAACATTTGAGGCACCTTGCTTTACAATATATGTTACTGTCAGAAAAATAATCTAACACCCCGGCGGGAAAAATTCCACCGCAGACCGAATAAAACAGCTGAAAAAGCGTTTTGCTTACTCCGGAAAATCCGGCGGCACGATCAGCACCCGAAGCACCCGTTCCATGGTGTTGTGGAAAACCGGAGCTGCGACCGTACTGCCGCCCAGATTCTTACCTCTGGGCTGATCGACCGTGATCACCATCACCAGTTCAGGATGTTTGGCTGGAACAAATCCGGCAAAACTGGTGTAATATCCTCCGGCATAACCTTTGCCGGGAATATGTTTGCGGGCGGTACCGGTTTTTCCGGCAACCTCATATCCGGCAATGGCAGCACGTTTTCCGGTGCCGTCTTTGGCGGTAACGGTGCAGAGCATTTCGACCAGCTGTTTGTGCGCTTCGGAATTCTCGAAAACCGGAACCGGAACCGATCGGGGATGCATGACAAATTTACCGTTTTCGGCATCCCGGTAGCGGTCGATAATGTTGAGTTTGGGCAGAGAACCGGTGGCGATCGCACAATATCCGCGCAGCAGTTGCAGCATGGTAACGTTGGTGGCATAGCCGATGGGCACCCGGGTGGATGCGACCTTTTCGGCGGGCAGTTTGAGCATCATGCCCCGGGATTCCCGGACAAAAGGCAATCCGGTACGCTGGCCGAATCCGAAGAGACGGCGAACCTCATTCAACCGGAGATCGCCCATTTTCAATCCGATCTTGGCGGCACCGACGTTACTGGATTTTTTCAGGATTTCGCCCGGAGAAAGCATCCCGTAACGGCCGACATCTTTCAGCGGTCTGCCGGCGTAGATCCAGGTACCGTTTTCGCAATCGAATTTATCTGACGGCGAAACGACGCCCCAATCCAATGCTTTTCCGACGAAAAAGGGTTTGAACACTGATCCCGGCTCGTAAGTTTCAGTTGCGAAACGGGTTCCGGTCTGATTTTTGACAAAGGTGGAACGATCCGAAGGATCCCAGGTCGGCCGCTGGGCGAGAGCCAGAATATCTCCGGTACGGGGATCGGCGATAGCGGCATAGATATTATCCGGGTTCCATTGGGCAAAAGCGGCATCGAGTTCCTCTTCAAGGATGGATTGGATATTCTCCCGGATCGTCAGATAAACATCTTTGCCGTCACTGGCATCAAAAAGATACTGTTCGCCGTAAGTCAGCAGACTGCCCCGGCGTCCCCGTTCAAAGGCGTGAACACCGTCGCTGCTGCGGATACTGGTATTGAGAGCCCGTTCCAATCCGCCCTTTGCAACCTCTTTTTCATTGACGACGTCGGTGTATCCGAGCAGATCGGCGGCGAGTTTACCTTTGGGGTGGTTGCGGACGTAGATGTTTTTGAAACTGAATGTTGCCAGTGAACGTCCCATTTTATTATCCCGGAGTTTTTGCCGGAGCGAATCAGCGACTGCTTGTTCGGCTTCCCGTTCCAGAAGCAGATATTGATTTTTGACCATGGTCACTTTGCCGTCTTTTGCGACATGACGGCTCATCGGCTCCAACTGCCGGTAATAATGCATAAACGGTTTGCCGAAAATCTGTGAAAAGATCTGCGCCAGTTTGCGGCGGCGTTGTTCCCGCAATTGCGGAGCCTGAGCGCGGCGTTCGGGATTACGGGATTTTTCGTAGTGCAAGAATGCTTCGTACACTGCAGCGTAAGGAGATACTGCGATTGAAACCCGGGGAACATTGGTCACCAGCAAATTGCCGTCGGCATCAAAAATTTCGCCGCGTTTACCGGTAATTTTCACCTTGGCAGAATATTTGATGCGGGCCTTTTCTTTCAATTCAGCGTGGCGTTTGATCTGAACATTGTAGGCCCGCCAGAAAAATGCGACAAGAATAGGCACCCATAAAACTGCAAGAAGGATGATCCGGGAACGGACATTTTTCAGCAAAGGTGCCATGCTTCACCCTCCGCAAACAGCTCAGTAGCGGGCCTGATAATTCCGCAAATCCCGGAGATTTCCGGCAACTGCGACCGGCTTGCGGCGGGGATAAGTTTCCCGGGAAGCCTGAAGCGGAGTCAAGATCTCCATATTTTTCATCTTGATCTGGCTGTGATGCGCCAGTGCCAGCGGCAGCCTGAACTGCCGGATTTTGGCAGAAATATGTTCATAACGGGTCAAACGGGCATATTCATCGGTCAGGATCTGCAGCGAACGGTGAGTTTCGGCGATCTGAGTTTTGGTATCCCGGATGTGCCGGTCGGTAATGCGGATCTGCTGAACCAGTGACATATAATAAAGGAAAAATCCGCCGACAATGGCGATCACGGTAAACACGATGGATACAATGGTCAAAAAACTCATAAAACGACCACTGGCAACGGCGGCAGTTGCCGAGCCTTTCCGGGATTGGTTCCGGGCGATAGTTCCGCGGTACACTTTCATTAACACATCTCCTTGCAGTATCTGAAAAATTAAATCATATCAATCACAAACATTCTGCCACCCGTAATTTGGCGCACGCCGCACGGGAATTTTCCCGGACTTCAGCGGCGGTGGCACAAAACGCCTTTTTATTGACCAGCTTCAACGCCGGCTGATGGTTGCAGCAGCAAACCGGCAGACCGGGAGGGCAGATGCATCCGGTGGACTCTTCCCGGAAGAAGTTTTTAACGATGCGGTCCTCCAGAGAATGAAACGTTATAACCGCAATTCTGCCGCCGCAGCCGATCACCTCCATGGCAGCACAAAGTCCGCTCTCCAACTGGCGCAGTTCATCGTTGACCGCAATTCGAACCGCCTGAAACAGTAATGTCGGATGCGGCAGTTTTCCAGGCCGGGCCCGCCCCATGACTTTATCCGCGATCTCAACCAGATCGGAAGTCCGGGCGAACGGAGTATGTTCCCGCCGTTCGATCACCGCAGCAGCAAGTTTCCTTGCCTGATTCAATTCACCGTAGTTGCGGAAAGCGTGTTCCAATTCAGCGGCACCGGCCTTATTGAGCCAGCGTCCGGCAGTCAGTGCACTGCGGCGATCCATTCGCATATCCAACGGACCATCCTGACGCCAGGAGAATCCCCGGTCGGCACAATCCAATTGCGGTGAAGATACGCCGATATCAAGCAGAATACCATCTACAGAATCCCAACCGTGTTCGACTGCGATCGCCGCCAGTTCAGCGTAGTTGCCCCGGACCAGAGTCACCCGGGAAGAGGCAAATTCCAAGTGTTTGCGGGCGGCTTCCAAAGCCAGATCATCCCGGTCAATGCCGAGCAGTTCCAGTTTGGGGTAACGTTCAAGCAGCATTGCACTGTGGCCGCCGCCGCCGATGGTTCCGTCGATCAAACGGGCAGGACGTCCGGGATCAAAAGTCAACAGCTCCATAACTCCGGAACAGAGCACCGGAAGATGGTGAAAAGTTGTGGCATTATCGCTGTTCATTTGTTCAGCACCCCCTGAAGCAATCCGGCAAAATCATCATTGCTGTCGCTCAACTGCTGAATTTCATCGAGATAGGCATCCGGAGATTCCGGAAGCTGCCAGTTTTCCGGAGCACAGATCCGGATATGTGTAATAGCACCGATGAGCTTAAGTTTCCGGTCAACGCCAATGGAAGCAAGTTTCTCTTTATCCAGAGCCATACGCCCCTGTTTATCACAGCGGCAGCGGCGGGATTCCGAACCGAGATATGCCAGAGCCATCTGTATTTTGGGATTGGCGATCGCCATTTTGGCGGCCTTGCTGCAAAATTCCATAAAGGTTTCCACCGGGAGGAGCAAAAGAGCTTTGCTGCGGGCGGGGATCATGACCAATTCGGTCTCTCTGTCCTTGTCCCGCCAGTCGCTGGGCAGAGAAACCCGACCCTGCGTATCCAACGCATGGTCGTAATTCCCGACGAAAAGGCCGGGGAAGAGATTTTCTGCCATACTCACAATAAGTGCTCCTTTTTATACCTATTCTATCCTACATATACCTAATGTACCAAAAAAAATGAAAATGTCAACCTTTTTTTATAAAAAAACCAAAAAAAATCACAACTTTTTCATAAAAAACGACGGACGACGGCGCATTGCGGGCAATCTCTTGCCAAGTCTGCGGTCGTCGGCTTCCGGCTTCATTGC
>JAZRNP010000165.1:0-20471 GCA_045648225.1 Victivallaceae bacterium
TTTTCAGATTCAATTTTTCCCGCTTGAAATCAACTACTTTCGCAGTCAATTCGGCATCGGTCATTTCACGAATTTCTTTGTTGTTCATAGCTTATTCTCCCAACAGGAATCAGGCTTGGCGCGCCAAGAATTTGCAGCGCACGCAAAGCTTGTTGGCAGCACGGCTCATTGCTTCTTTGGCAACAGCTTCGCTGCAACCGGAGATCTCAAACAGGATACGGCCCGGAAGAACAGGGGCGACCCAGCCTTCAACAGCACCTTTTCCCTTACCCATACGGACTTCCAACGGTTTCTTGGTGTAGGAGCGATACGGGAACATCCGGATCCACACACGACCGCGACGTTTCAGGTGGCGGGTAATAGCCACACGGGCGGCTTCAATCTGATTGTTGGAAATGTACCCACGGGTCAGCGTCTGAAGAGCGTAATCGCCAAAATCAACTTTGTTGTTGGTAGTGGCGAGTCCGGCGTTACTTCCGCGCTGAACCTTTCTGTACTTTACCCTTTTTGGCATTAACGGCATAATCTTCTTCCTCCGCAGAGTCCTTATGACAAATCCAAACCTTCACGCCGATTTTACCGGCGGTCGTGTTTGCCTCAATGAATCCGTAGTCGATGTTCGCTTTCAGAGTGTGAAGGGGAACACGACCCTCTTTATACTGTTCCTCACGGGCAAGTTCAGCACCGCCGAGACGTCCGGCGCAGTTGATCTTGATACCGTCAGCACCCATGTCCATGGCGGACTGGATGGCGCGCTTCATAGCACGACGGAAACCGATACGGCGTTCCAGCTGCTGGGCGACACTTTCGGCGACCAGCTGGGCGCAGGTTTCAGCGCGGCGCATTTCGGAAACTTCGACAAAGACTTCTTTATCGGAGGCAAGTTTGGCGACGGCAGCACGCAGGCTGTCCATTTCGGCACCTTTTTTGCCGATCAGAACACCCGGACGGGCCGAAACGATGGTGACACGCACGCGATTGGCAAAACGCTCGATCTGAATACGGGCGATTGCAGCGGCGGCAAATTTTTCCTTGATGAAACTGCGGATGGCGAGATCCTCGTGCAGCCAATCTCCGAACTGGGTGCGGCCGGCACTCTTTTTATCAGAGAACCAACGGGATTCCCAATTCTTGGTCAAGGCGGTTCTCAAACCGATCGGATTAACTTTCTGTCCCACGATTTGTTCCTTTCCTTAATTGTCGCTCAAAACGACTTCCAGATGACTGGTGCGTTTGCGGATGCGTCCGGCCGAACCGCGTGCCTTCGGACGGAACCGACGGATGATCGGACCCGGGCTGACAAGCGCCGCCTTAACGGTGAGCGCCTTGCGGTTGACGTCGCAGTTGTTTTCGGCGTTGGCAACGGCAGAGCGCAGCGTTTTGCCGATCAGAGCGGCCGCTTTGCGCGGGCTCAGGTCAACGATCGCGAGCGCTTCGACCACGCTTTTTCCCTGGATCAGGCGGGACACATGGCGCGCCTTTTCCGGAGAAATCCGGACGTTTTTGGTTAAAGCTCTTACTTCCATAATCTGCTTTCTTTTATTTTTTTAACCAGTTCGCTTTTTGTCCGCGTTCGCGAGCGTTTACGTTTCGCGGAGCGAACCCAATTACCCGGTTCACCTGCCACACGCACTCACCTTCCCAAGATCATGCGATCACCCGGAAGCGTTTTTCGCACGTCCATATATTATATAGACACGCTTCCCGGTGCGGCCGGTTTCCGGCTGCCGTGTGCTGTAAATCAGCCACGCGCTGTACGCAATTTCCATCATCAGCATCTTTGACGGAAACTCCGTTTCAACGCGCCGCCGTTTGGCAGCACCTGCTTCACCGTCTGGACACAGAAATTCCATGCCTTCACAATGAAGATTTGATAATATATCATCAAAAACGGCATTTATCAAGTCATTTTTTATAAAAAACACGACTTTTTCATGGTTCGAATGACGAAAAACGCCGTTTTTCGTTGTAAAGCTCCAAAAAACAGAGTACGAATGAGTACAGTTCGGAGCATCAGGAATACCGGAAATGCTGCCATGATGTTGATCGTGACGTCAGGATTTCCGGTGCCGGCAGCAAAATCAGAAGCGTCTGCAACAGATCCCCGGGTGGAGATCCATTCAAACTTTATCCGAAAAACTGGATGTACCCCCAGACAAAGATCACCATAACGATCAAAGGCAGAATATATTTGCAGTAAAAATGCAGCCAATGCGGGAATTTCAATCCTTTTCCGGCATTGGCTTCACCGACAAACAACTGCCAGCGGGAAGAACAGAAAAGCACCAGTATCATCGCTCCCAGCGGCAGAAGATTCTGACTCATGACAAAATCCTCCAGAGTCAGAATATCCGACCCCTTGCCGAGCGGCTGGACATCTTTCCATATATTAAAGCCGAAAACGCAGGGCAACGCCAATACAAAAACACCGATACCGGTCAAAAGAGCTGCCGTGCGGCGTTTAAGTTTGAATTCATCAATAAGAAAAGCGATCAGGTTTTCAAAGACCGCAACCACCGTAGTCAGGGCCGCCAATGCAAGAAAGACAAAGAAGAGCGCACCCCACCATCTGCCTCCGGGCATATTGGCAAAAATATTGGGCAGAGAAACAAAGATCAGCGCAGGACCGCTGCCGACATCGACTCCATAAGAAAAGCAGATCGGGAAAATGATAATTCCGGCGAGTAATGCGATCAAAGTATCCAGAATGATGATCACTGCACTCTCTCCGGCAAGCCGCCGTTCTTTTCCGATGTAACTGCCGAAAATGGCCATACTGCCGACACCGATGCTCAAGGTGAAAAATGCCTGCCCCATGGCGGCAAAGACTGTTTCGCCGAAGTTTACGGAGAAGGCGTTCCAGTCCGGTTTCAAATAAAAACGCATACCCTCGGCAGCCCCCCGGGTAGTAAGAGCATAACCGGCCAGAATAACGATCAGAAAAAAGAGCAATATCATCATTATTTTAACTGACCGCTCCACACTCTTTTGCAAACCGCCGGCACACAATACGGTACCGCTCAAAACAGTGATCAGCAAATATGCCGAACTCCGCCACGGAGAAGCGGTCAGTGCCGCAAAATTTTCTGCGATGGCGGAACCGCCGTTCAACTGCATAAAAGTTCCGTTGATATAATTGAATGCGTAGGAGATCAGCCATCCGCTGATAACGGTATAGTACATCATCAACAGCAAATTTCCGGTAAAAACAATTTTCACCGGCAGCACCCAGCGGCGGCTTCCATCAGCAAGATTATTCATGCTTCCGATCAGATTTGCCCGTCCGGCCCGGCCGATGGCAAGCTCCATGGTCAAAATCGGGAACCCCAGCAGCACCAGAAAGATCAGATAGAGCAGAACAAACATTCCGCCGCCATATTTTCCCGCAACATAAGGGAATCGCCAGACATTACCCAATCCGACCGCACACCCGACTGACAACATGATAAACCCCAACCGGGAAGCAAGAGACTCTCTGCTACTCATAAAATAACATACTCCAAAAAACGATTCAATCTTTTATCCATCTATACAAGATACTACAAAAAATAGTTTTTGTCAAGAAATTATCCTGAGAATCCACACTGAATCGCCGCATTTATCTTGGCTGATATACTGAATATAAAGAGAAGAACCCGGGACTCAATATCTGCTGGGAGAAACTATATCGTAATAGCGTCTATGCGAATTATAACTGCGTGTAATTGCGGTTATAGTTGTAATTACGGTTGTAGTTGCGGCTGCGTCCATTTGATTTGGTCGCATTTAAATCTCTTTTACGGTAACGGTCTTCATGAGATTCCGTTACAGTCACACTTGCGCAAATCGACCCTTCAGAAACTTTGCGCCATGAATCAACCGGCATATCAACCGAAATATAGACTTCCGCTGATTCAAACCATTCGTTGCTTAAGTCGGAAAAGATGAAAGGCGACAAAAAGACACTTTTCCCTGATCCGAACCAGGATTTGCCGTAAACATCAAAACATGGCAAAAAGCGGGTCACTCCACAGTAGCCATTTTTCAACAAGCTCGAAATATTTTTTGTTTTTGTGTGCAGCACATTACCCTCTTTGTCCTTGTATTCAATTTTCAATTCATACGAAAGACTCCGACAATACCGCTTGATTGCATTGAAAGTCTTATGAGAGAGCTGATAACTTGAATAATTCAAATCCCGCCATTTAGCTGGAGAATTTCCATAAACACCCCGCCTGATCACAACCAAACGGCCTTTTTCTGCAGAAATTCTCCGCATAACAGCAGAAGAATAAATCCCGCTCTTCCTCGGCACAGATGCAACGGAGAATAAGCGTTCAAGTTCAACGAGGTGATTTATGTAATTTGCGTAATCCACTCTCACTTTCACCTGCTGGATAAGAGGGATATTATCCGTGGTCACATTGCCGGAAGCTACAAACCTCGGAGTACCGATTAATTCTGCAGCTATCATATCTGATGTAAAATTCCGGAGAATCATATTCAGCGAATTGAAAAACTCAAGGTGTCCCTCATACCTCATAAGTTCATTGACCACATCATGAGTCCGTATTCTGCCATCATCAACTGCGGCATCCGTTTTCGTCTGCTTTGCTGCAACAGTTGCACTTACTTCAACAACAAAATCTTTATCGCTGTTTCTCTGCTGACCGATGACCTCATAATCCACAATCAATCCGCTGGCATTAAAATGTGCTTTATCGGTCATTTTTTCGTCATTGATTGTCGTTTCTGAAATCATATATACGCCGTTGACCTGATAAACAGCACTTTTCAATGCTGCCTGCAATGCTTCATTATGGGTTTTACCGATCCCGAGAGCAAGGACTCTGGTATCCTTTCCTTTGACAGAACTGCTGTCTACTTCTTTATGTCTTTGCGGAACATCATAATTTTTATTATTTTCGAGGAGTTTTTCATATTTCAGCACTTCATCTTGCAAAAATTTTCTGTAATTACTGGTCAACACCTCAGGAGTTATATAAGAAATCCCGGCATCATGAGAAATCAGAATCCCTTTCCGGTCAACACCAAGGACAGTTACATTGAAGTACTCGTTCAAACAGGAAAGCTTTTTCCCGCCGGCCAGCGGAAACATCAATAATAAAGAGATGTATAATATAATTCTTTTAAGCATTGCGATTACTGCTCTGTCATCATTTTGCCGATTGCGACATAAAAGGTCTTCCGATCCGGAGAATACCACTGACCGACCACAGGCAAAGAGTGTATCTGCCCTTCGCTGAAATTGCGAAGAACCCGCTTCAACTCACTTTTAGCACGACCGTGTTCGCATCCGTCAGATTCTTTCACCGTGGTGATCACGGTGGTTTTCTCCACCAGACTTGTCATCCGGCTGCCGTATTTCAATTGAAGCAGCTGTTCTATTGCCCGGAGCATTGCTTTTTTTCTGACCAGAGACAAATCTCCGGAGGCATCGACTCCGGCGATTGCGACAACCGCCGGAGTTCCCTGCGGAGTATAAAACAATTGCGCCCCGCCGGATTCGCACAAAAGAGGCTCAGAAGCGAGCAATCTGGCAAATTTCCGGGAAAGCGTGGCTGATTGGAATCGAGAAAAATACAAAAATGCCTGTTCAGCTTCATCAAGTTCCAATTTGTACTGGTGATATTGCTGTTGAAATAAAGTCTGATATTCTTCGATCTTCTTTTTCAAAGCTTCCGCTTCACCGGAAAACAACAATAAATCAGCAACAACGGCATCCTGACACTGCTTCCACAATTTACGGCCAACGTCTAAACAGGAATCAAACTCTTTCTGCGTACACTTCAAACTCGGCAAATCGGCAAATTCATTTTGCATAATCTGCCTTGACCGGCGTTCTAAATTACTCTTTATCGCCGCAATGATTTTCTCATAATCATTTTTTCGATTGAATACCGACGATCGAATCTCAAGCCGAGGTGAGGTAACTTTTTCGCTGCCTTGTTCCACCCGGACATTGGACAATGAAACCCGGTAGCTGACCTTATCACCATCTTGAGACACTTTCCGGGAATGGTTGACTATGGCTTTCAGATTGCGTTTATTCAGCTGCAATGACATTGCGTCAAAGGCATAGTTTATTGCCAAACCGCTGTTGATTTCATCGTTGACATCAGCAGCAAACAATTGAACCGGAACAAACGAAACCATCGCCAGATAACGTTCTCTGGCGAAATTATCAACCCGGACAACAGCATCCCGGACTGGATCTACTCGAAATTCACTTGAAAAAAGCGGCAGTGCGAGGAGATATGCCGCAACAAGAGGAATCCGTAAATAATCAGAGATATTTTGAAACATTGGAAGTTGCGCGGACAAAATCGGTTGACTTCACCTTGGCCCGGGGAACAGCCGCTGGTTTTTTAACAGACGGAGCATTAAGTTTTTTAAGAGCGTTCACGACATCCCGATCCCACGCATAAACAACATAGTAGTATCCGTCTTTCTGGGCAGTTCCAATCTTCTGCAATCCCTTTAATTCAGCAGAACCGGAATTGTTCCGGACGCTGCGGCGGCGAACAACTGATTTACCGTTTTCCTGACGGATAACCACGCTGTCATCCCCTTTTGCGGTCATTTCAACGATTTGTTCATTTTCCTGTGAATTGGAATAACTGCTCTTCGCATCAAACACCTGAACCATCCAGGCCCGGGCATCCAGATCCGCATCAACAATTGCAGTCTGCAGATCGCCGTCTTTATCGAACAAGGTGGATATTTTTGCACGACCGACAGCAACAAAAGATTTCAAAGCACCGGATTTATCGTATTTGAAAGAGTAAGCACCGGGGCCTAATTCAATCAGCTCTTCACACCGTTTTTCATTGGATACAGCCGGAGCTTTTTCCTTGGCGCAGCAACAAAACAGGCAGATACAGGAAACCATAACAAACAAACAAATTTTCATTTCGATACCTTTCCTTTTTGCATTTAAGTAGTAAATTACCAGAAACACAATGGTTAACACTATCCGCAAACAGGTAATTTCATTATAAAATACATCCCCTCCTCAAAAAAAACAAGTTAAAAAGAAAAATATTCGCAATTTATCCACATAATTGAAAACCAATCCCGATACCGGTGTTTTTTGTATTGTTTAAGTTGACAACCACCCGTTGTCATGGTATATTATAAGGATATAAAAGCTGCTCTAATCAAAAAGGAGATTTTAAAATGGCGGTAAAAAAATTCAGAATCCGGATCACCGCTGACGAGTGCAAAGGCTGCGGCCGCTGCCTCACGGTGTGTCCCAAAAAGTTGATTTCCCGCGGACGTGACCTGAATATTCAGGGTTATTACGCCGCTGTCGTGGAGAATCCCGACAGCTGCATCGGCTGCGGTTCCTGCTTCTATCAGTGCCCCGAACCGGGTGCCATCACCATCTTTGAGGAGGAATGATCATGGCCTATCAGAAACGTATGCTGCTCAAAGGCAATGAAGCCGCAGTTTACGGCGCATTGCTCGCCGGTTGCGACTGCTATTTCGGCTACCCCATCACTCCGGCAAGCGAAATTGCCCAGAGTGCCGCATTGCTTTTCCCGAAACTCAACCGCACCTTCGTTCAGGCGGAGTCTGAAATCGGTGCGATCAATATGGTCATCGGATGTATCGCTTCCGGTCGCCGTGCCATGACCGCCAGCAGCGGTCTCGGTATCAGTCTGAAACAGGAAGCCATGAGCTACCTCGCCGCTTACGAAATGCCCGCCGTCGTCGTCGACGTTATGCGCGGCGGCCCCGGTCTGGGTAACATCGCTCCGGAACAGGCCGACTACTTCCAGGTGGTCAAGGGCGGCGGCCACGGCAGCTACCGCTGTCTGGTCTTCACCCCCAATTCGGTTCAGGAAATGTGCGACATGACCTTCCAGGCCTTCACTATGGCTGAAAAATACCGGATGCCCGCCTACGTCCTCACCGACGGTGTCATCGGTCAGATGATGGAATCCCTCGAACTGCCGGATGCGGTCAAATATGACTATGCCCCCGAATGGCGCATGGGCAACGTCGTCAACGGCGAAGCCAACTGCATCAGCAGTATCTATATGGAACCCAACGATCTGGAAGCCCTGAACCAGAAACTTCAGGCCAAATATGCTTTGATCGAAGAGACCGAACAGAGCGTTGAAGAGCTCTATGTCGATGATGCCGAACTGGTCCTCGTTGCCTACGGTATCAGCTCCCGGGTCTCCCAGGGGGCCGTCGAACAGCTGCGCTCCGAAGGATACAAGGTCGGTCTGATCCGTCCCAAAATGGTCTTCCCGTTCCCCAAAAACAGCTTGAACAAAGCGGTGGAACGCGGTACGAAAAAATTCCTCTGCGTGGAACTTTCCGCCGGACAGATGATCGAAGATGTTAAACTTGCTATCAACTGCCAGCGTCCGGTCGAACTCTGCAACCGCATGGGCGGCAACCTGCTCACTTGTGATGATGTCTGCGCCGCTGTCAGAAATATGATGAAGGAGATGTGAAAATGAGCGAAAAAGTCAAATTCGGTCGTTCGCCGGTCTTTTTTGAGACTTTCAACCGCCGTCCCGGCCCGATCAAAAAGAATATGCACTACTGCCCCGGCTGCGGTCATGGTATTCTCCATAAACTGATCGCCGAAGCAGTCGATCATTACGGCATTCAGAAAAACACCAAATTCGTCTCTCCGGTCGGTTGCGCAGTATTTGCCTACTACTACTTCAACTTCGGCAATATCTCCGTGCCCCACGGCCGCGCGCCCGCCGTTGCCACCGGTATTTCCCGTGCCAACCCTGAAGATTATGTCATCAGTTACCAGGGTGACGGCGACCTCGCCGCCATCGGTTTCAACGAATTTCTGCAGGCGGCAAACCGCGGCGAAAATATCACGGTCTTCTTTGTCAACAACTCCAACTACGGAATGACCGGCGGACAGATGGCTCCGACCACTTTGCCCGGCCAGAAGACCACCACCAGCCCCTACGGCAGAAATCCCCTTACCGAAGGTTATCCCACCCCGGTCTGCGAAATCGTCAACGCCCTCACCGCTCCGGTCTACATCGAACGGGTCGCTTTGACCACTCCCGCCCGGGTCGCCGCCGCCAAACGTGCGGTCTACAAAGGCATCCAGAACCTGAAAGAGCGCAAAGGCTTCTCACTTATCGAAGTCGTTTCCCCCTGCCCGGTCAACCTCAAAATGTCTGCCGAACAGGTCAACGAATTTATCGAAAAACAGATGATGAGCTACTTCCCGCTCGGTGTTATCCGGGACAAAACGGTTGAAACTGAAAGCCGTCCGATGCCCGCCCCCGTCGTCCGGGACGAAGCCCAGGTCGAAAAAATCCTGCTCGCTGAAAAGAATGAAAACGGCGTTGCCGCTGACTTCCGCAACAGCTCCGCGATGTTCGATCAGGAACTCCGGGTCAAGATCGGCGGTTTCGGCGGTCAGGGAATCCTCTCTCTGGGTGTGATGCTGGCCAACATGGGTATGCTCCGCAACTTCAATGTCAGCTGGATGCCCTCCTATGGTCCGGAACAGCGCGGCGGTTCTGCCTGCTGCTCGGTGATCGTCAGCCGCAAGATGATCCCCTCTCCCATCCTTGAAAACGGTGTCGATCTGATGATCGCCATGACTCAGACCGCTCTGGAAAAATATCTCCCGGGACTGAAAAAAGATGGTATTCTGATCTACGATCACTCCGCGGTCAAGCTGCCCGAGCTGCCGCCGGAAACCCGCACCTACGGAATCGATGCCATTGACATCGCCGCCAATCAGCTCGGCAATGCCAAATGTGCAAACAGCGTGCTGATGGGTGCTTTGGCCGCCATCCTCGCTGAAAACGGACTCAATGCCGACGATCAGGCTGATTTCGACAAAGCATTCAAAGAGGCCGTCGAAAGCAAGTTCGGCAAAAAGCCCGGAGCCGTAGAGATGAATGTCAACGCCTACGAAGCCGGTAAAAAAGCTTTTCAGGCCAAGTAATCTCAACGCATTGCGCTGAATCATTGTGCTGTCGCAAATAATTTTGCGGCGGCACATTTTTTTTCTGGAAAAATCACCCGGCAGGTTGTATATTATATCATACCTTGACCTCAAGGTTTCCGGAACATCCGGTGCAATCAGAAAACAGTCATATGTATTTAAATATAGAAGCTCGGAGAAACAAAATGACCCCTGAAGAACTCAAAAAACTCGCCCTTGAATATCATGCGTCCGGACGTCCCGGCAAAATCACCGTCCTGCCGACCAAATCCTGCGCTACCGGAGATGATCTTTCGCTCGCTTACACTCCCGGCGTCGCTCAGCCCTGTCTGGCAATCAAAGACAATCCCGATGATGTCTGGAAATACACCACCCGCGGCAATATGGTCGCCGTGGTCAGCGATGGAACCGCCGTCCTCGGTCTCGGTAATATCGGTGCGGAAGCCGGTCTGCCGGTGATGGAAGGTAAAGCTGTGCTGTTCAAACATTTTGCTGACATCGATGCGGTTCCGATCTGCCTCAACCGGGTCTCCGGAGCTGACGGACGTACCGATGCGGACAAACTGATCGCAGCAGCAGCGACTCTGGAACCCTCTTTCGGCGGCTTCAATCTGGAAGATATCGCCTCTCCGGCCTGCTTCAAAGTGGAACGTGAATTGAAAAAAATGCTCTCCATTCCGGTCTTTCACGACGACCAGCACGGTACTGCCATCATCTCCCTTGCCGCCATTTTGAACGGCCTTAAGGTCGTCGGCAAAAAGATCGAAGATTGCCGTTTTGTCGTCAATGGTGCCGGTGCTGCCGGTCTGGCCTGCAGCCGCTTCTACCTCGCCGGCGGAGCCAAACTTGAGAACATGATCCTCTGCGACATCAACGGAGTTCTTCACACCGGACGTACCGACTTGAGCGAAGAACAGCAGCTCTTTGCCAAAGATACTCCGATGCGGACACTGGCCGAAGCGATCAAGGGTGCCGATATTTTCCTCGGTTTCTCAGCTCCCAACTGCGTCACTCCGGAAATGGTCAAAAGCATGAATAAAGATGCTATCGTCTTTGCCATGGCAAACCCCACCCCGGAAATTTTCCCGGATGCCGCCATTGCTGCCGGAGCCAAACTGGCCGGTACCGGCCGGAGCGATTTCCCGAATCAGATCAACAACGTTCTGGGTTTCCCCGGTATTTTCCGTGGTGCATTGGACGTCCGGGCCAGTGATATCAATGAAGAGATGAAGCTCGCCGCATCTGCGGCACTGGCCGAACTGGCAGTTTCCGAAATTCCGGCAGATGTCCGGGAAGTACTCAAAAAAGCCTACCCTGCCGATGCAGCCAAGGGAATGTTCGATCGGGCTCCGGGACTTTATGCTGACATGGTCATCCCCAAGCCATTCGATCCCCGGGTCGTGCCCCATGTTGCCCGCATGGTCGCTGATGCAGCGATGAAAAGCGGTGTTGCCCGCATCATGATCGATGACCTCGATGCCTACGAAGCGGAAGTTACCCGCCGTATCAGCAAAAACCGCTGAAGCATCACGACTTCAGTTTAAGCAAAATCAAGGCTCTCCCGGCGCATCCGGGGGAGCCTCGATTTTTACAGAACAAACGGATACAATATTCAAAACCAGTCTTTGCAGACCGCATTCAAATGGTACAGAATATGGCTGCCCCAGGCGTGGCAGTCTGACCGGGGGAACGAAAACTCTTCAGGCAAAGTCAAAAGATTGAGTGCCGCAAGCTCGTTCCACTTTTCAAGTCTGGATTCAAAAAGTTCTTTGCAGCCGTATTTCCGGCAGACTTCCAGATAATAATGCGAAAAATAAATACCGCACACCGTTTTGAACTCATCACGTTTCAACGCCGTCAGCAGCTGCGGCATATCATCATTCAGCAGCAGCATCAGAACCTGAGCATGCTCTGAATAAAAAACGTGCGCCTTGTCATCCGCGATCATCTGCCGCTTTTCATCATAATAACAGCTTTTGATCGCCGCAGTCAATCTTTCACAGTCGGCGGCAAATCCGGCGGCAGCGTCAGCATCACCGGCAGAGCACTCCAACGAACTGAGTTTCTGCAGTGCCAATGCGGCAAGCAGATTCATTTCAGAACTGGTTCCGTCGGTATCCACACCATAGGGAACCCCGTGCGACGGCCACTGCCAGTCGATAAAGTGCCATCCGGAGGGATAAATCAATCCGTCTTCACGGCGGGTGGACAGCAGATATTCAGCCGCTTTGCGCGCCGACGGCAGCAGTTCTTTGACAAATTCGCTGTCGTGACTGTATTCAAAACAGTCGTTCAGCATCAGGATAAATATCGGCACAAACGATGATATTACCTGTGGTATTCTGGCAGGATACCGTGCCAATATCGCTCCGTCCGGCTGCTGCGACTGCGCAAAAAAGCGCAATGCTTTACGCGCCAGTTTGTCATCATCTGCCGCCGCATAAGCCGCCAGTGCTTCCATGCGGGCGTCACCGATATACATCAACCGTTCATAGTACGGGCAGTCCATAAAAGTATCATAAGAACAACACTCCAAGGTGCGCATTGCCATCTTTACTGCGGAACGGTATTTTTCCGGAAACATTTCCGGAGCAATTTTAAATTGGTAAGGGTATCCGGCATTCCGGAATGAACACCCCAGCAGCTCTACATCGCCCGAAAAGCGGAACTCCACATAACGTCCGCAGCGGTATTGATAGTCGGCTATCACGGTTTCTCCGCCGGAAAGTTCATAACGGTCAAAATCGCCGACACGGAAATTTCCGGTACGCATCCCCTTTTCGCCTTTCAACGTATGGCGGCTGAATGCCGATGAGAGGTAGCCGGTCTCTCCCCAACGGATCTCAACAATGCCCTTTCCGGAAAAACGGTACTCGGGATAAACAGTAACATAATCATCAAATTTGAGCAGATCCCCCTCCCGGTGGAACGCAGTCACTTCCCCGCCCAGCAAAGAGGGTAATTCGCCGTCGTGTAAAATACGATCGTCGGCAAACAGCTCCGGCTTGCCCCAGTTTCCACCGCAACCATTCATTGCGGCAAAGTTGAACCCCTTTTCCGCTTCGATCCGGGGATAAACTCCCCAATTCGGCCACGGCGCAAAAAAGCGGCATTCCGTCTCACGGAAACACTCCCACTCACCCTCAAGCGTAGTGAAAAAGCCATGCTTTACGGACATCTGATTGTGGGCGGTCAACGTTGTCCCGAAACACAACACCCGCACGGTCAACATATGTTCACCGGGAGCAAGTTCCAATGCGACACGCTGTTTGAACCAATATCCGGGGCATCCCCGTTCCGGGCCGGCAGAAACCAGTTTGCCGTCACAAAAGATCTGAGCGGTTTCGTCGGCGCTGTACTCAAATTCGCAGTTTCCGGCAAAATATTTTTTCAACCGGAACCAGATAATTCCGGGAGCATCGCCTGCACCCGGATAATGCATCCAAGTTCTTTTCGACATCATATTCAGTTTCTGAAAATCATCAACTCGTCATTACTGGTGACGTTCCACACATACAGCTGCTGATCGGCAGTAACCTGATAGTTTTCCATCAAACTTTTGGCACTACCGTCAAAGAAGTTGGCATTGAAGCCGTTTGGATGGCGTCGTTTGGAACCGCTGGAAATATGCGTTCCGTCAGTCATTGCACCATTGGCAGTATGACTGTCGGCAAATACTATGGTCTTATCCTGGTTGCGTTTGATCATCGAAAGTTTCCAGACATATTTGCCATTGTTGTATGACTTTTCATTGGTCGTTGACCACCAGAAATAAGCGTTGTATCCATAGGAGTTGTACATCGGTCCCGCCGAATATTGCATCTGCCCCGGATAACCCTTTGCCCAATCCTCCGATCCCTGATTGTGGTCGGATGGACATTCGAAAAATTTACCGAAACGGACAAAATCATCTTTGTTTTTGGCACCATTGCGAACTGCCATATGTTCAAACACAGTTTTCGTTTTAGGATCGGCAGTCTCCATACGGTAGCTCATAATCCATTCGTTGTAATCAGCAGAATACCCGACCCACACCATATACTGCTGCTTGCTGTTGTTCAGACAGCTGATCTGCTGTCCGCGCGCCCGGGCGCTCTGCAACGCCGGAAGCAGCATCGCCGCCAAGATGGCGATGATGGCGATAACAACCAGAAGTTCGATCAAAGTGAAATTTGCCTCTTTCCGGCTGCATCCTGAAAAGTTGCTGACTTCATTTTTCTTCTGATCTACAAAAGAGTTGTAAATCCCGCGGATGTTTTTGACACTTTTTCTGTTCATTTTTTATCTCCTTCAGTTTTACTCAAACCGTAAAAACACTTCTTTCCAAATGCCGCCTTTTCCATAATTATTGATAACTTTTATACTCATATCGTTACCGGAAGGCTTAAGCATTCCTGACGGAATTTCAACGGTGAATGACTTGGCATAACTCTGATTGTCTCCTTTATAGGGGAACGGGCGGTCAACCAGCAGCTTCCCATTGACGTAAACCTGACAGGCTTCATCCACGGCACCGATAGTAAAGACAGCTTTTTTACCGGCAGGCGCGTCAAATACCGTTTTGTACCACACGGTATTTTTGAAATCTTTTTTATGTATTGCCCTGTACTCAAGGTTTGCACTCTGAAATTCGTACGCCAAACCGACCTTGACCGGTTTCCAGCGTTCATCTGTCTTTTGCAGATAAAACTTTTCACCGTCCTTTTTTTCGTCGAACAGGATGAACCACTTGCCGCGATAAATCTCTCCTGCCGAACGTATGGAGTTGACAAAATCTCTATCCCAAGTCCGGTTCTCGCAGAACTGCAGGAAATACATATCGCATCCCAGCTGAGCTTCGATTGAGTTGCGAAACGCATCCAATTTATCCATTTCTTCGATAAAACGTCTGGAATATTTTTCTGCAGCAAAAATTTTCTCCACCCGGCAGGTCAACTGCGCATGACGCAAACCGGTACGCAGAAATTTAATACGCTTGGCTTCGATAGAGTGCTTTCTCACCTTCTTTTCAGCTCGGTCGAGAATATCAAACCCCTGCTTGAAAACTTTGTCCGAAAAAATCCGGGGTCCGGAGATATAGAATTTGGCAAATCCGGCATAATTCAAGCCGATATGCCCGGCTGACGGATCAAAATCCACTGCATCGGAAACCTTTTTCCACAACATGAAATACTCTCTTATCTCCGGAGCTGCGGCTCCGAAGCTGCTGAAAAATTCATTGAATATACCAACTGTACCCAATCTTGACTTGGTATGCATCCGGACAATGCTGTAGTTATTCAATCCCTGAGTCGCGTACTGACAGGTCAGTGCGTCAAAGTCAGTCCCAACCAGACCACGCTTGAGTGCGAAATCAAAGTCTTCTATAAAATGATCAGCATAAAAAACCGGCAGGTTATGTCCGTACAACGTATAATTCGGACGCAGATACTGCTGCGCCCCTGCTTTCGCCCAACCGTCAAACTGGCGGCGAAAACGTTCACGCATCTCTTTTGACCACGGGAAAGTCAACTCCGGAACAACTCCGCTGATAACGCCGGGATTCACCCGATGTTTGACCGGAGCATCAGCGTAATTTGAATAAAAATAGGTGACAAGAAAGGCATTGGGACGATGCTTGCGGGCTTTCGCCAGAACTGCATTGCAGAATAATACGTAACGGTCGGCAAGATTTCCCAACTCATCATACCATTTGGTATCGAAATCCAGAAAACGCTTTTTGGCGCGCGCCCGCCGTCCGGCAATGTCTCCGGTATTGTCCGCGGCCATGCATTTGTCGCAGCAGCACTTGGCATCAGTATCGTTTTCAGTGGCATTGATCCGGAGTCCGCCCTGCGCAAGGAAATCCTTTACGACCTGATCCTGAAACGCTTCATTCGTCACGCACATGGAGACCGTCCGCTCAGAACCGTACGTTGGATCTGGGCGACGGGTACCGTCCGGCAGCATATTGAAAAATTCCGGATGTGCTTTTCCATACTTCTGCCAATATTGGGTAAAAGCATGACCGCCGCTTAAAAATGTGACATTGAGCATCCGGTTGCGCAGTAGCCATAAATCAGTTGCGGCAATGAATTTACGGTAATTTTCGACATTGTTCCATCCGGCGCCGTTGCATCTTGCGGAAAATATCCGGAAATTATTCATAATCAACGGCTGAATACCGTAAAAATCACGCTCTTTGATCGCGATGCGCCGCCTTATGGGAATATGTTCTCCCAGTTCCCCCGGCCACAACCAGCGGCATCCGACGGCACGTTCCAGAAATTCATAAACGCCCATCAGCGTTCCCTGGCGCAGAGAACTGTTCCGTGAAGCACGGGTGTAATTTTTGATGCGGTCGTCACCGTAAATGAAAATATTTCCGCCCTCAAAATGAACGATGCAATAGTTATTTCCACGCAACCTCCGTGGTTTTGCCGGTTTTATTCCCAGAAAGATGGAAGCGAAAGCTGAAGAACATTTGCTGAAAGTTGTCACCGGCAGAGTTATTCCGGTGGATTTTTTCAAATGGTAGTTGAGTTCTTCTGCGGCAAAATCATAATAGGCATTTTTTTCATCCGGCAGAACGATCTGAAAAAACGGTTTTTTCTGATCAATCACCACCGCGACGCCAGACTGTACCGGGGCAGCAGCTGTTAATTGCAACACACTGCATACTGCGATGCAGCATGCCAACAAAAATTTTCTCATTGACAATCTCCTGTCGTTTTCAAATTCAATGTATTTACACACTATTCCCTCCCAAACCCGGAAACTGTTAAAAATATATCAGAAAAAGCTGAAAAAAACTTGATTTTTTCGCCATTTAATAGTATTTTTACGACAAACATGGAGTAACGTATGAAAAAAATATATTCCTCATTGATAAAGAATTTTGTCAGCGATAACGAATTGCCCCTTTACGTTGTCTACCGGGCACCGGGACAGCATCCGGCGTGTCTTTTTCACGAACACCGCTATACTGAAATTGCTATGATTATCAGCGGCAACGCGGAGCATATTCTTGATAATCAACGGGAAAAGGTTTCCGGCGGAGATATTTTGCTCATCCACCCCGGGGCAGTTCATGCATACGATAACACCGCAACAATGGAGATCATCAATTTGATCTATGATCCCAACCGTCTTTCTCTGCCCATGCTGGACGGTTACGATCTGCCGCTTTTCCACCAATTTTTTCCGTCAGCAGAAGAATATCATCATTCTGCCAAACCGCTGTTGAAACTGAACGCTGATGAATCTGCATCAACGCTGAAATTGATCAGACAGCTGGAAGCAGAATTGAATACGCATACTCCCGGACGCCAATTTTGCATCATGGCACTTTTTATGCAAATAATCATCAATTTGTCCCGGGGAGAAAATACCCAGGAGACAACCAAACTGGTAAGTTTTCAAATCGGAGATGCCATAAGTTACATGAACAAGCATTTTCAGGAACGCATTGAACTTGATACGCTTGCCCGCACGGTGAATATGTCAGTGCGTAATTTTCAACGGCACTTTAAAAATATCACCGGCTGTTCACCAATGGAATTTCTGATCAAAATCAGGTTGCGCAACGCTGCGGCACAACTTATAAACAGCGATGACCCGATCAGTATGATCGCATTGTTCTGCGGATTTTATGACAGCAACTATTTTTGCAAACAATTCAAAAAAAATATTGGAGTCACTCCGAAAATTTTCAGATTGCAGCACCGCTGAAACCCCATCCGGGACTCCGGTACACCATTGTGACACTGCCTTCGCGTAAAACCACGGCGGTGCAGGCACAGCGCTTTATATGGATCGGGGAGTGGAGAAAAGTTTTACGGACACGCTGTGGAGCGGTTTTTGAAGTAGAGGAAAAATAAAAAAGCCAGTCGGTGTGACTGGCGGGATACAAAAAATGGTGACAACCCTGTTTTGTATACTCTTGATTACCGGATTCAAACCAGTAATTTTTCCACAATATCAAAGATTTCCGTTGATTCCAGCATTCGGCCGGTTCCATCGGCACCGCAGGCAACATGACCGGAAGCCGGACCGGCAAACTGTACCCCGCGGAGCTTCAAAGTATTGACATTTTCCATACAGGCACTCTGAGTCCACATTTTGGGATTCATTGCCGGAGCGACGATGGAAATGCCGTGGTAAGTGGCGGCAAAGGTGGTCAATGCATCATCCGCAATACCATGAGCATATTTTGCCAGGAAATTGGCCGTTGCGGGGGCGCAGATAAACAAATCCGCTTCGTCGGCAAGCTCCACGTGGCGGGGACGCCAGTTATCCGCCTCCCACAGCGAAGTTATCACCGGACGGCGGGAAAGAGTCTGAAAGGTGAGCGGCGTGACAAAACGCTGAGCATTATCCGTCATGATCACCTGAACTTCGTATTTTTTGGCAAGTTTACTGCACAGGTCAGCCGCCTTGTATGCAGCAATGCCCCCGGTAACTCCAAGCACGATCAGTTTTTTGCCGTTTTCGGTCATACAAAAGGTTCTCCTTTGACAATGGGACTGCGCATTTTCATCGTCTTGAGCAGCATGATCAATTCAGCTGCAGCAGTTTCCAACTCATCATTGACGACCAGGTAATCGTAAATACGGAAATTGGACAATTCGCTCTGCGCTCCGGCAAGACGGAGTGCGAGAGATTCCGGAGTTTCAGAATTGCGGCCGGCAAGACGGGAACGCAAAGTATCCATATCCGGCGGAACGATCATAATAAATTGAGCAGCACGGGCAATTTCCGGATCATTCAACGCGGCCTGCCGGATCTGTTTTGCCCCCTGCACATCAATATCAAGAATAACATCTGCACCCCGCTGCAAACGGGAAACAACTTCGCTTTTCAACGTGCCGTAACGGTGAGCAAACACCCCGGCAAACTCGATAAACTCATTGTTTTGAACTTTCTTCTCAAACTCCTCTTCCTTGAGAAAGAAGTAGTCTTTGCCATCGATTTCGCCAGATCTGGGCTGGCGGGTCGTACAGGAAACTGAAAATTCCAATTCCGGCAAAACCTGCCGGGCCTGTTTGACCAAAGTTGATTTACCGACCCCGCTGGGGCCAGAGATCACAATAAGATTTCCACTGCGCTCAATCATTTGAATTACTTCCGCACAATTTGCGCCATCCGGGGAAGTTCCATTTGGAGGGAAACTCCCGGCACTGACGCGGTTTTACCGGCTCAATGGCACAACCGGGCAACCCATCCGGTGCCGTGGTCAGGTATTCACATTCGCCGTTGCTTTTTTCCATAAGAGACAAATGCTGCCGATCGGGAGTGAGCCGGGTATGATTTGCCAAAAACTCATCCACACTCATTTCAAGATATGCGGCGATAGCATCGACCTCATCGTGTTCGAGCTTCACCGCACCTTCCCAACGGCAGCAATTTCCGCACCGTTTACAGACAAACGGCATTTCCGGATTTGATTCAGAAGCGGTCAAAGGTCAAATCATCACTTTTGAAGTCGATCAGGAAAAATCCCAGTACGAAGTCGGCAAGTTCCAGAGGATGGATATAAAGATTGCCGTCCAGCACCAGACCGAGAGAGCCGCCGATCGCCCAGAAATCCCGGGGACCATTGACCAGATCATAAACCCGCATCACCGGAGAAGGAACTCCGATACGGCATTCCACATATTTGTCCAGCAGCGGAGTGGCTTCGGTGACCCGGTATTCCTCTTCGCCGACAAAAATGAACGACCAGTACCAGCCTTCTTCAACAGCGGCACCATACTGGCGGTTGTAATCTTTGAAAGCCTTGTAGGTGCTGCCGCTCCAACCGGCACCGATATCACAATACCGGGTGAACATCAAACGGGCTTCAGCGACCGGACCGACACCCAGATTAACAGAAAAGGTGTCCAGAGCATCCAGAACCCGGTTCGGCAGATAAAAGGCCAGCTTTTCGCCCCAGTTGATTTCAGAAAAAGACCCGGCATTAACCGTGCAAAATGATGCTGCGCAAAGCATCAGTACTGCGATAAATTTTTTCATTGCTAATTTCCTTTACAGCATTTTATTCTTTAAAACTATCGCTCCTCCCGGCTTTATTTGGCGTGCGGGAGGATCGAAATCAGATGCGAATAATCAAGTTTATGTTCAAACTTCACATAGTGCAAAGTCGTGATCACTGCCGTTGCAGCAATCGCACACAAAGTAAGCACAGCCAATGCCATATAAAACTTGGATGCCTGCGGCGCATCAGCATCAGCGGCTTTTTTCTTCGCAGCCGGAGCACCCTTGGCAGCCTGAGTTACCGGAGCAGCCGGAGCGGCGTTGACTTTGACATCAGCAACCGGAGCCGGTTTGATACCAGGGGTCGCCGGAGCAGCCGGTTTCGGAGGAGCGGCAGGAGCCGGAACCGCCGGTTTCGGAGGTACGGGAGCCGCAGGAGCAGCCGGTTTCGGAGGTACAGGAGCCGCAGGAGCAGCCGGTTTCGGAGGCACGGGAGCCCCCGGAGCAGGAGCGGCAGGAGCTCCAGGAGCGGGAACCGCCGGTTTCGGAGGGATGGGGGCAGCGGGAG
>JAZRNP010000166.1:0-2491 GCA_045648225.1 Victivallaceae bacterium
CCGGAGCAGCACTCGTTATCGAGCAGTGATTGCAGTTGTCTGGAAACAATGTTCCAGTTATACATGACGATTACATGACCCGTTCAATGGTGATTTCGGGATCGATCTCATCGCGCAGGATACGTTCCAGACCGTTTTTGATGGTCATAGTGGCGTGCGGGCAGCAACCGCAGGCACCGCGGAGTTTGAGTTTGACCAATTTTCCTTCGATGGAAATGATTTCAAGATCTCCGCCATCGGCCTGCAGATGACAACGGAGCTGTTCCAGACGGGCGGTAATTTTTTCAGCGAGATTTTCCATAATAACTTTCCTCCTTGTTAAACTGAAATATTATTTATACACCTGACTTACTATAAGGTAAAAAACCGTAAAAGTCAAGCTCAAAACAGCGGTTTTCACCAAATTTATCACCGCTTTTGAGCAGATACTCAAAAAAAACATCTTTCCCTGTTCAATAAAGCGGAAAATTTTTCATCCGCCATATTTGACAAAAGCTGTTCAGAGGTCTATATTTTGTAAAACAAATAACAGAAAAATTATCTTACCGGAGATACAGCTATGAATTCTTTTTTTCAATGGATTCTTAAAGATGACTGGTTTTATGTCAGTCCGCTGGATTGGCTGATCATCATCCTGCCGGTGGCATTTGTGCTCTACATGGGATGGAGATCCAAACGTTATGTTGCTCAGGTATCGGATTTTCTTTCAGCGGGACGTTTGTGCGGACGTTATGTGATAAGTATGGCCTCCATTGCCAACGGACTGGCGATTCTGACACTGGTATCCTACGTTGAGATCCATTACCGTACCGGCTTTGCCCTGACGTTCTGGTCAAATCTCACGCTGCCGCTGGGAATCATCCTCGGCTTGAGCGGATTTGTGACCTACCGCTTCCGGGAGACCAAGGCGATGAGTTACGGACAGTACATTGAAATGCGCTACTGCCGGAGCCTGCGGATCTTTGCCAGTGCATTGCGTTCATCCTCGGAAGTGATGGCCAATATGATCATGCCTGCGATCGCCGGACGCTTTTTCATCTACTATCTGGGATTACCGCAGCACATCAGCATCCTCGGCGTTGAACTGCCGGTATTCAACCTCATCATCGTATTCTGCCTTATAATGGCGATCGGGATCATCTGCATGGGAGGAACTCTGGCACTGGTCATCACCGACAGTATTCAGGGAATGATGTGCTATCCGATCATGGCGATATTTGCCGGATTTCTCCTCTACAAATTCTCCTGGAGCAATGAGATCATCCCGGTGCTGACTGATCGGGTGAGCAAGCAGAGCTTCCTTGATCCCTACGATATTTCAGAATTGCGTGACTTCAATTTGTTCAGTATCGGTTTGGGATTGATCTTCACCGTCTACAACTCTGCCAGCTGGATCGGTGCCGGAAACTCGTCCAGTGCCCGCAGTCCGCACGAACAGAAAATGGCCGGTTTGCTCGGGACCTACCGGGGAGCGATGAATAACGTGCTTTATCTGCTGGTGGCGGTCGGATTGATCACCTATTTCAACCACAAAAACTTCGCTCCTCAGGCCAAAGAGGTGCGTGATACCATCAGCACCCGGATCGCCGAAGGAATGTTCCATGCCGAACGTCATCAGAATCTGCGTAAACAGGTATTGGATTCCGTATACCCAAAAGCTCCGATCATCCATGAGATCGGCAAAGATGACAAGCTTTCGGATGACCGTAATCTCGACACGCAATACCTCGCCGGGGTAAAATTTGCCATCGATAACAACACCGCTGATACTCCGGCCGAAAATGCCAGTATGTATCAGCAGTTCCGCACCCTCTACTATCAGACTATGACTGCCGTCGGAATCCGGCATATGCTGCCGCCGGGATTGAGCGGTCTCTTTTGCGTGCTGATGATCATGGCGATGATTTCGACCGATGACACCCGGATTTTTTCAGCGGCCCTGACCATTTCGCAGGATGTGGTCATCCCCCTTATCAAAAAACCGCTTACGCCGACCCAGCATATGTGGGTGATCCGGTTGGTTTCGATCGCCATCGGCGTGGTGTTTTATTTCGGCTCGACCATGATGTCGCAGCTGGAATATATCACACTGTTCATTTCCACAATGACGGCGATGTGGACGGGTGCAGGTGCGATGAGTCTGCTTGGATTGTATACCCGGTTCGGAACGACTGCCGGAGCATGGGCGAGCTTGGGAACCGGCTGTGTTCTGGGAGTGATCTACATCGGATTGAAGCAGTATTGGAGCAATTTCTATGTCTTCCTGAGTGACCACGGTTTACAGGAAAGCTTTCGCAGAACCGTCGAGGCGATCTCCCGTCCGTTTGAACCGTTCGTGGTGTGGAGGGTGAATCCGTACCGCTGCTTCATCAATGCGTATGAATTCAACTTTATCGCCTTTGTCGTGGCTATCACCCTCTACGTTGCAGTCTCTAAACTGACCTGCAAAGAGCCCTTCAACCTCGACCGTATGCTGCACCGCGGCAAATAC
>JAZRNP010000167.1:0-1181 GCA_045648225.1 Victivallaceae bacterium
TGACCTGTCTGACCTGTCTGACAAAACCGTCGTCAGGCGAAACTCAACACTACCTCTCGCCGGTCGGGCGAACAGCCCGACAGATCGGCGCAGCTCCAGCAGCATCGGCTTACGGATCGAACACCGCAAGGCCCGCTCCGGCAAAGCGAGATCGCTCCGTGTAAAAAAAAAGACTGTCTTGCGACAGTCTTGGAAATTGATTTTACAGTCCCTCATCTTCTCCGCGGGCATCGAGTACCCGGCATACCAGACGGCTGGCCTGTTCGAGCATTTCCAACTCTTCGGGACTGCAGTCGGCGAAGTATTGAAAAATGTATCGATTGAGGCGATCGTCGATGCGTTCAGTGATCTGTTGGGCGCGGGGAGTGAAACTGATGATGATATTGCGGCGGTCATTGACATCTTCGTGACGTTCAAATGCGCCCTGCTTTACCATCTTGTCCACAAAAATAGATGCACCGGCGGAGGTCATTCCGGTCACCTGCATAATTTTTGCGAGGTTGCACGGCAGGGAGTGCCGGACATTCATCAGGTGGAGGAACTGCTGCCGGGGTATCAGTCTGGCGTAGTGCTGCCAGTCGTTTTCGATGAACCGTTTGCGTTTGATTTCGAGCATCCGGCACATTCTTTTGAAAACTTCGACACGGTCGAGCAGGTGCTCCGGCTTACCGCTCAGAGACACCTGCATATTCTTTTTTGTGGTACTTTTTTTCATCGATGATTACTTGACAGTTTTGAATTCATCGTTGATTTTGTTACCGACATCGTTGAGACGTTCGACACGGGCGGGGCGATCGGAATCGATGCCGTACTGACCGAAGAACATATTGCCGACGCGGCTGTTCATACCTTTGTTGACACCCTTGACGATCTTGCCGAGGTTTTCGCGGATTTCCGCACCGGCGAAGGAATCGGGGTTGGAGTATTCAACTTTGGCGATGACGACCAGCTGGGACTGCTTGATGGATTCGGATTCGGTGGAGAAGGCCCGACCGATGACCGGCAGATCCTTGAAGAAGGGCAGACCGGTGTTGCTGCGGACGGATTCGCTCTTGCGGACACCGCCGAGGACGAATTCCTGACCGCTGTAGGGCAGCTGAACGGTGGTGGAGATGTTGGAGTTGCTGCGGCGGGCAGAGCCGTCGGAGTTCCAACCCATGAGGGAGTTGCCCTGCATTTCG
>JAZRNP010000168.1:0-7815 GCA_045648225.1 Victivallaceae bacterium
AGGAATTTTAAGTTGGCGTGAGCGGGTATGCAATGCCCTCAGTGCCGACAACAGAACAGAGCGGTTTTACTCCCAAAATCTCCCAATACCTCTCAAAAATTCCCAAAACTTCCCATGAGCCGCGTCCGATGACTTGCCAAGAGATTGCCTGCGAGCCGCCGCCGCCGCAAATCACATCGTCAACTTCAATCCCAGACAAAAACAGCGTACCGGGCTGTCAGCGGCTTGAAATTCGGCATTTCCGCCTGCCGCATTGGTTCCGGCAACCATTCCGGTGTTGCGGGCATCGTTATAAAGTCCGAAACAGCGGTTTTCAAATTCGACCACGTCACCTGCAGCGTAGATACCGGGCAGGGAACTCTGCATGGTTTTATCGACGATGATCCCCCGGTTGATCTGCAAGTTTGCCGGACACTTTTCCGGGAACTGAGGACGGCTTCCGGCGGCGAAGATCACGATATCCGCCGGGATGTTCCGGCTGTCGGCGAGGGTCACGCCGGAATCATCGATCGAAGTGACAGCAACGCCGAATTCAAGGTGCAGATTTTCAAAAGCCTGCAGTTTTGCGGCGACTTCGGTGGATTGCTCTTCACTCAAAAGGCGGCTGAAAAGCCGGGGAGCCATCTCCAACACGGTAACATCGATATTGCGTTTAAGCAAGCTTTCAGCGAGTTCCAAACCGAGCACACCGGCACCGATAACCACGGCTTTGGAAACCTTATTCAGAGCCTTGTCCAATTTTTCCAGATCAGCGACACTGCGAAAAGTGTAGACATTTGGCTTATCGCTCCCCGGAATATCCGGCAAGCAGGCACTGCCGCCGGTAGCGATGATCAGGCGGTCAAAGCCGGCAACGGAACCATCGGCCATCAGCAGAGAATTTTCTTTGATTTCCACGCAGCGGGTGTTGAGTTTGACGGAAATGCGATTTTCCTCGTAGAAACTTTCCGGCTTGATAAAGAACATCTTTTCATTGATCTTGAAATCAGCCAGCAGTCCGGAAAGTGCCGGACGGCGGTACGGGAGCACACTTTCCGCACTGTAAATGGTAATTTCAATATCGGCAGAAATTTTTCTTGCCGCATTGGCGGCTTCAAAAGCGGCGACACCGCCGCCTAAAATTGCAAGTTTCATACGTTTTCCTTTTCGTTAAGATAGTTCAACGCAGCGGCGATTCCGGCGTAACTGGAAATTTCCCGTTTCAATTCACTGCAGACAATTTCGCACGCTTTCCGGGGCTCTTCCCAGCAGAATCCCGGCAATGCGTCGAAGATCGGTTTGGTATAAAGTTCTCCGACTGCCCAGGCGAGAGTGCCGAGAACAATGCGTTGGGGATTGAAAATATTGATATACATACCGATCGCCTGAGCATTGCGCAAACTCATCTCTTCCCAGAGTTTGACAGCATAGGGATCATTGGCACGCACAGCGGCTTCCAGAGTGCGCATATCCGGCTTTCCGGGTTCGGCAGCAAGTTTCATAATCATGGAATCCGGCTGATCGGCGAGCTCTTCAGCCATGCGTTTGGCCAGAGCCCGACCGCCGCAGTATGCTTCGTAACAGCCGTGCATACCGCAGGAACAAGGTCTGCCGTTCAATTGGATGCAGACGTGACCGAGTTCACCGGCACTCAATGCCTTGCCGCCGCGGATAAGCTTGTTTCCGGCAATGATTCCGCCGCCGATACCGGTACTCATGGTAAGATAAATGAAGTCCGAACAACCTTTTCCGGCACCGAAAAACCATTCGGCAAGAGCGGCGCAGTTGGCATCGTTTTCAAAACATCCGTCAATACCGAGATTCTCTTTCAGATAATCCAGAATCGGAACATTGCGCCATTTGGGCTGATTGGTGGGACAAGTCATGATGCCTTTGGCGGCATCCGCAGGAAAAGGTGCAGAAATTCCGAATGCGGCAACATCATTTATTGTGATCTGAGCTTCGGCGGCGAGCACCTTGGCTTCTTCGACGATCCACGGCAGGATTTCGGCAGGGTCGCTGTCGCGGTTGTCCCGGTAACGGGAACCATAAAGTTTGCCGCTTTCATCGCCAAGGCCGATACCGATTTTAGTACCGCCGATGTCAATTCCGAGAAGAAATCTCATGATTTTTTTCAACTCCATGTTTTTTTCTGAAAAATCAACTTTTTACACTTGTAGAATATAATATTGAAACTATATTTTATAAAGTGTTTTTTTGTAATTTTATTTAAAAAAATGTGATACAGGAAAGATTTCAGAACAATGATCGGATTTTTGACAATGGCGGCACAGACACCGGGTGCATATTACGCCTATCAGCACAGCGATATGGTGGGCAAAGCAATCGTGGTACTTCTGATTCTGGGCAGTATAATCACCTGGACGGTGATGATCGATAAGACATGGCAGCTGCTCCGGGCAAAAAGGTTGTCTTCGCGTTTTTCTTCATTGTTCCGGGAGTTCGGAGAGGAAAATATGATGTCGATGCAGCTGGTCAAGGAGGCGCAGATCAATTCCGGACCGGTCGCTTCGATCTATTCTGCCGGAATGGAGAAATTACTCGACTTTTACGCTGAAGAAGCGGAAAAAACCGGTGCCGTTTCTCCCCGGGGGATCCCCAAAGTCTGCAAACTTTCTGATGCCCAGTATAACGCCGTCGAAGCCGTTCTGGAACGGGAAGTATCTTCCCAGCTCAAGGAGTTGGAAACCCGCATCGGTATGCTCGCCACACTGGTGAGTTTGAGCCCGTTCTGCGGACTTTTCGGTACGGTGTGGGGCGTGATGATGGCCTTTTGCGGTATCGCTGCCGCCGGAAAATCTGATTTTACCGCACTGGCTCCCGGTGTGGCCGGAGCGTTGCTGACCACTGTTGCCGGTCTGGTTGTTGCGATCCCGTCGCTGGTCGGATACAATTTGCTGACCGGTATGATCCGTCAGTTGACCGTGCAAATGGACAACTTCACCGAAGAATTTCTGGTAGCGATCAAACTTTCACAGCTCAAAGTTTCCTCCGGAAACTCCGCGGAAAGGGAATAAAATATGCGCCGCCGCCGCAATCGTGCTCCGATGGCCGCCATCGACCAGATCAATGTGACTCCGCTTCTGGACCTCACATTTCTGCTGCTTATTGCCTTTATGATCACCATGCCGCTGATGGAATACGGCACCAGTATCAATCCTCCTGAAATGAACAGCGAAAAACTGCCGGATGAAAACTTTATCAGTGTCACCTTGACCAAAGACGGCACGATCATGCTGGATAAAGATGCGGTCAGCCGGGCAGATCTGAAAAATAAACTCCGTGAGCTGAGCGAAAAAAAGCCCAAACCGCAGCTGCTGCTGCGCGGAGATGGCGAACGCAGTTACAAAGATGTCATTGAATTGCTGGCACTGGTACGGGATTCCGGGTTTGAAGATGCGACTCTGGTCACTCAGGCCGAGTCCAACCGCTGAGGAATAGTTCTGCGATGTTCAACGGGCAAAAACCATCTTGCACAAGATTCACCACTCTTCTGGTGGTAGCAGCAGTCCATGTCGGGGTGATCTTCATCCCGCTTGGCATGATGTTGTTTATGCCCGAAAAACCCAAGCAGATCGCATTCCGGGTGAAACTCGGAGGTTCCGAACCCTCTCACGCTCCGGAAATCGGTCCTCATGAACGCATCCGTCCCACCGGAACCGTTGGCGGCGGTGCACCTCCTCCGCCGCCGCAGGAAGCTCCGGCACCCAAACCGGTACCGGCACCACCTCCGGCACCCAAACCGGTTCCGAAACCGGTACAAAAACCGAAACCGAAGCCGAAAAAAAACAAACCGAAACCGAAGCCGAAAAAGCCGGTTCCGAAGAAACCTGTACCTAAAAAGCCGACTCCGAAAAAGCCGGTTCCCAAAATCGACAGACGTAAACAGCAGCAATTGGCCGCAAAAAAGCGTTTGGAGGAACAACGCCGCAAACAGCAGCAGCTGGTACGGCAGAAACGTTTACAGGAAGAAAAACGAAAACGGATGCAGCAGCAGGTCCATCATGACAAACGCTGGGACAATTGGGATCCGAATAAACCCATTGGCGGCGGCAGTAATACCAATATAGCTGTTCCCATCGGCACCCGTGACCGGGGCCAGGCTCTGGGTAAAGTTGACGGCAGAACTCCCGCCGGCGGAGCCAGCGAACAAGAGGAAAAATACTGGGAAAGACTCGGTGAATATTTCCGGGAACGCTGGAAGGTTCCGGCAGGAATTTTTGTAACGACAGAAACCGCCGTTACCATCGAAGTTCAATGGGATGCCCGGGGCAGGGTAATCAGCAAACGCATTATCAAAGCCAGCCCCAATCCGGCTGTGACCCAATCGGTAAAAAATATGCTGGACCATCTGGACTATATCCCGACTCCGCCAAGCGGAATTGCCTCGAGTATGAAATTCAATATGGTGTCCGAGGATTGAAACAAATCACTCCCGGACATGGTATATATGCAACTGAAATATAACCTTTTCCGGGGGGAACTATGAGTATCAAAGCAACTTCAGCACAGCGGGCGTTTGAAAGTACCATATTGATGCTGCTTGGTTCATGGCTGACTTGGACCGTATTTTTATTTTCCGACGGCACCGCAGAATGCGGAAAGTTTATCAATGAAATCAGATGGTGCTTCACCGGCAACCAAAGTTTTCCCGCGCTCCCATGGCAATCGGTATTTATTCTGCTGCTGATCTCTCTGGTCGGCTACTGGGTTTACCGGCATCTGCAAATATTCTGCCGGATGAACCGCAAACGCCTTCTTATCACCTCCGGAATATATCTCCTTGCAAGCGGAATTTTACTTTGGGAATTTCCATTGCTGTGGGTTATGATAACCATCGTTTTGTGGGGATTCGGAGCGTTGCTCTTTGACCGTTCCATTTGGAAATCGACCTTGGCTTACGGTGGAACTCTGACCGCTCTGGCCGGAATCATTTACCAAATTTGCCGCCTCATCATCCAACGCAACATCAAATACTTCTGCGGTCCGCCGTTCGCATTCGATATCGAAGCCGATTTGCCCCTTTGGAGTTGCGCTGGGCTGATCTTGCTTGCGGCTTGGGTCTTGAGTTCAACTTGGCAATACTGTTCGCTGGCTTGCATCCGTTACCGGGAAATTTTCACGCTCCCGGTCAAAATCATCGCTTCTTTTTCTTTATTGTGCTACATAATAATGGTGGGATCATCACTCGATCTCAGTTACCGCTGTCAACATGCAACAACCGCTTTGGAAAGACAATTCGACTTGCCGCTCAATGCCGAAACCCTCAACCGCATAGCAACTGGCGGCAAAAAAATAGACAGCGAATTTTGGGAAAAAGTGAAAAAATTGTATGACTCGATCAAAGATTTTGAAGCGAGTTACCCTCTTGCGGAATTACCGCCGGAAAAACTGGACGCATGGCGGAAAAAATTCCACACCACTCCCCAATATGCCGAACTGGATCGGATGCTTTCACAACCGCTTCCGGAAATTCCGCTGAACTATAAAATGGATAATATGCTCTTTGCTAATTTTTCCCATTTCGGTATCATCCGGGAACTGGTCCGTTATCAGTTGTGGAATATAAGGTTTGCGATCGAAAAGAATGACCGGTCGGCAGTATTATCCGCCCTTCAGAAGATCGACAATTTGAGCGAATATCTCTCCTCAGGGCCGTTTGCACTTCACGCTTTAATCAAAAATATGGTCGACTCATACAAAAATCAGGCGATCGCGCAAGGTATTTCCGCAAAAATTTTCACCGCAGATGACCTGATGAATCTAAAAAAACGATCCCAAACGATCCGGGCAAATCTCGCAATTATCGAAAAGCGTGCCATTTGGGGCGAAATTCTCTGGGGGATGGCGGAATTTCATATCGTCGCCAACGGCAGTGAAAAATTACTGGCATGGAGAAAATTCCGCTTTATCCTGCCGCAATGCTGGCTGATCTATGAATCCAACCGTTACACCTGGCTGAATTTCTTCCGTAATGTCGAAAAATGTCACGATATGGCAAAAAATGATTGCAGGGAAAAGAGAATTCCCTCCATATTTGAGAACTTTGCCTATGGCATGATGATGTCGTATAAAGATCTCGGCAACCGCTTTCAATCGGCAGCATTGCAGCAGCAGATGATTGAATTTTTCATCGATCAGGAGCTGCACCGCATCCAACCCGACAAATACCCGGCAAATCCCAAACTTCCAACCGATCCTTTTACCCAAAAACCGATGCTGTACTATCAGGGAAAAATCACAATACGGCAGGAATATTATCGGAGCAATGATAAAAAAGAAATCATCATCACCGGCCGTCAACTGACTTCTCCTCCGCAAACTGAAAGAAAAACGACCGCAACCATCACCATCCCCGAACGGTCATTCTTTCTCCCGCCGGCGTTGAAAAAATAATATTGGTTGTTACTTGGCTTTTGGGCTGGGAATGTCAGGAATACTGGGAATACTAAGAATTTTAAGTAGGCGACAGATGGTATGCCATGTCCCCTTTGCCGACAACAAAACAGAGCGGTTTTACTCCCAAAATCTCCCCAAACTTCTCAAAATTTCCCAAAAACTCCCATGAGCAGCGTCCACTCGTGCCTTGGGCACAGCACATGCGGCAGCCGTAAAAAATCTTATCATGTCCATACTCGCAAAGCGAGCACTTCACTTTGCCGCAGGCAAAAGCTTCACATTGCGCAGCAATGCTTAATGACGGATCCAATCCGTCGCTTCACGTTGGTTGGCATTGCGCCAACCAACATCCCCCGCCGGGATGTGCGGAGATTTTGAGTTTTGCAAGGAGCGATATGAGGGAGTGTGTAAACACACTCGACCGAATGAGCGACGCCAGCAAGGCACAAAATAGCCCATAGTGCAAAGCAAAACCCATAGTCAAATTTATTGTACCATCGCCGCTGGAGCCCTTAACTTTCCCTTGAAAACACAAAAAAAAAACTCAAATCAGTGCGAATTGATTTGAGTTTCTAAAAAAATTCCCGGCATCGTGCTACTCGATTTTGCGCCGGGATGTGCGGAGATTTTGAGTTTTGCAAGGAACGATATGAGGGAGTGTACTGCGTACTCGACCGAATGAGCGACGCCAGCAAGGCACAAAATATCCCACAGCACAAAGCAAAACCCATAGTCAAATTTATTGTACCATCGCCGCTGGAGCCCTTAACTTTCCCTTGAAAACAAAAAAAAAACTCAAATCAGTGCGAATTGATTTGAGTTTCTAAAAAAATTCCCGGCATCGTGCTACTCTCCCATAGTCAAATTTACAGTACCATCGCCGCTGGAGCCCTTAACTACCGTGTTCGGGAAGGGAACGTGTGTTTCTGCTCCGCTATAGACACCGGAAATATATTACAATAAAGAAAATGTTTTGTTGAAAAGGTTCGTCAAGAAAATCTTACTTATTTTGTGAGACAGCGTACCTTTTTTTTCTTAAAACTTGTAACCAAATCTTAAGAAAAAAGGTGGTTAAGCCTCACGGCTGATTAGTAATGGTAAGCTGAATACATTGCTGCACTTACACTCCCATCCTATCAAGGTCGTAGTCTTCGACCTGCCTTCAGCCCCTTGCGGGGAGGGATATCTCGTCTTTGGGTAGGCTTGGCGCTTAGATGCTTTCAGCGCTTATCCGTTCCCGACATAGCTACCCGGCGATGCAGCTGACGCCACAACCGGAACACCAGAGGTCAGTCATTCCCGGTCCTCTCGTACTAAGGAATGATCCCATCAAATATCCTGCGCCTGCGGAGGATAAGGACCGAACTGTCTTACGACGTTCTGAACCCAACTCGCGTACCACTTTAATCGGCGAAC
>JAZRNP010000169.1:0-1736 GCA_045648225.1 Victivallaceae bacterium
CCTTCATCATCGCCTTTACTTGACGGCGACCTTGCCGCACGATACATCCGCCGTCAGGAGTATGGAATTTACAAACAAAATGAGGGCGGCGGCGTCTCGCGGGCAATCTCTTGTAAGTCATCGGAGCGATCTCGCTTTGCCGAAGTGCGCCTTGCGGCGTTCGATCCTCCAGTCATGTACGCAGGTACACTCCTGTCGGCTCTCATTTGCAAACCCCGCCCGGCTGTGCGATATCGCTCCTTACGAGGCGGGTTGGTGGTGCGGCGCAAAGCGCACGCACAGCATGCTGCCGCATGTGCAGTGCCCAAGGTGCAAGCAGACGATGCTCATGAGAAGCTTTGGGAGTTTTTGAGAAGTATTGGGAGATTTTGGGAGTAAAGCCGCTCTGTTTTTTTGTCGGCACCGGGGACACTGCATACCATCTCTCGTCGACTTAAAATTCTTAGTACTCCTGAAATTCCTGACATTCCCAGCCAAAGAGCCAACCTCCTCGCCCACTTTTTCTCAAGTATTCCAAACTAAAATAATTTTTTATCTTATGGTCTCTTGCGGCTTGACTTTTGCTTGTTTTGATGGTATAGTATTTGAGTGACAAAGTGAGTTGGAATGTTTTCCGGAATCCGGAGAATTTTAAATGCAAAAGGAGTTTTGAATATGAAACGGTATAATTTCACCATTACCGAGCTGCTTACCGTCATTGCCATCATCAGCATTCTCGCCGGTATCGCCATTCCCACCGTCGGCTATGCCCGCCGCCGCGCCCGTACTTCCGCCTGTATCAGCAATCAGGGACAGACCATGAAAACCCTCCTCAATGCCATGGCTGACAACAACAACCGCATCTACTCAGGAACGACTGAAGCCGCCCCCAAGACCGACGGTACGGTCACTGCAGGTGGACTCTGGACCATGTACCTCGCCGAAAAAGCTTATATTAAAAATATGGAAGCCCTGCGCTGTCCGGATATGGATACGGACACCGATGGTAAAAAGATTGATGAGGCCAATGTCAAAGAGGCCTACGGTCTGGTGACAACTGCGAAAAACAACGGCCGTTTTGATTTCCGCGGCAGCAAACTTTTCCGCATGAGTGACAAGACTGAAGTCGCTCCCTCTGCACTCGCTATGGGCGGTTGTGCTACCAGCGACGGAAAAACGATCAGTCCTGTGATTGAATTCTCCGCTTCCGGCAAAAACGCCACCGGGATTCACCACAACAGCATGACCAACATTTTCTTCTATGACGGACACGCTGAAACTCTTGATAAAAACAACTTTGCGGAAAACAGATACTATCCCGATCAGACTGATGACAACAAGGGTGAAGCCAAAAAAGTTGCCAGCGGTGCCTGGCTGGATTCAACGAAATAAGAAATAAGGAAAAATTGCAGGAGAGAGGAAATCTTTCCTGCATTTGTCTATTATTATAAAAGTTAAATTCTTTTTTTATCAACCTGTGAAATGAAAGGAGACATCATGGGAAAAAAGATGCAAACAATTGATGGTAACTACGCAGCAAGTTACGTTGCGTATGCCTTCAGCGAAGTGGCGGCGATCTTCCCGATCACCCCGTCCTCACCGATGGGTGAATACGCCGATGAATGGGCCAGCCGTGACATGAAAAATATGTTCGGCGAACCGATGCAGGTCGTTGAAATGCAGTCCGAAGCCGGTGCCGCCGGTGCCGTCCACGGCAGCTTGAGTGCTGGTGCTCTGACCACCACCTACACCGCCAG
>JAZRNP010000170.1:0-8577 GCA_045648225.1 Victivallaceae bacterium
CGGGCGGCATTGATGGGGCGTTACGGCAAAAACAGCCGTCAGCAGATCCTCACCCGCTTCAAAAAGGCCGATCAGGATCCGGCACTGCTCAAACTTGAGAATGAATTGGAAATGTTCCGTCGTGCGGATGAGATATCGGCATTGAAAAAGGCTCCGGTGCCGCAGATCAGCATCAAGCGCAGTGACAAGTTTAACTCTGAAGCGGTGAAATTCATGGATAACCGCGGTTTCCCGGTTTCCCGCAAGATCACGGTTCAGAGCCGTTTGTCCGCAGACGGCAAGCAGCTTTATCTCCGGTTGGTTGAAGCGGATCTGGTCTCCACGCCCGTTGCCGCCCGGGCCATCTGGAATGGCGACAGTTGGGAAATCATGCTTTCCGGAGCAGATAAAAAGAGTTTTTTTCAGCTGATGGTTCCCCCCTCCGGAAAATATTTGAGCGGAATGCGCCGCCCCGGATTTGAAAAGGTCGAAGTGCCGGGATTGTCGGTCAAAAGTGTGATAAAAGATCGCAAATGGCAGGTGGATGTGATGATCCCGCTTGCTGCATTGCCGTTTAAAAAAATTGAATACGGCAACTTTTTCCGTGGCGGCAAAGGTCTGGCATACGCATGGAGCCCGACCTTTGAAGCAAGTTTCGGTGTCGTTGAACGTTTTGGAAAGTTAAATCTTAATTAAGGGAGTAAAAATATGTTGAAAAAAATTGCAGTTTCTCTGTTCGCTCTGCTGATGCTTCAGAGTGTTGTTGCGGCGGAAAAGGTCACTTTTGAGATGAATCAGGTGACCATCGAAGCTAAAGATAACGGAGTCGAGATCAGTTGGTTCTGTCAGGAACCCAATATGGAGTATGTGAAAAAATTCTACTCCAAACCCCGCTGGAATGTCTTTGCCGGTGAGGCGTTGGAGATCCATTTTACCCCTTATTCCAGTAACGCTGCCGGCAAGATCGCATTCCCCTATTACCGGATGCTGGTCAATCCCTCCGGCCGGTCGCTCACTGCTTTTCTGACTCCGGATTGGAGTTCTGCCGGTGTCTGGCCGCAGATTGAAAAACTTGAAAAAGAAGGCTGGTACGCCAAATGGTTTATCAACTATGCCGCATTGGAAAGCAGTTTCTATAATGTTTCCAATGGCAAAGCTCTCTCTCCCCGGAACAAGTGGCGTTTTGATTTCAAATACCGCCGCAGTGCCGGAGGTAAAAATGAGGTGCTTTCTGCTAAACCGTTTGTTTTTTCGATTCCGGAAGAGATGATTGCTCCCTACCGCCAACTGGTGTTGAGCGGAGTTAAAGCTGTTCCCGGCAATGGCGGCAAAGTCGCACTCGCTGCAACTTTGAGCAATACTTTCAAAACTCCTTTTGCCGGTAAAGCACAGTGGTTGTTGTATTCGGATGGGAAAGCCGAACTTTGCAAAGAGATCCCGGTCTCTCTCGCCGCTGCGGGCAAAATGGATTGTTCTGCTGAAATCACTTTGCCGGAACGGGCGGTCAAATTTGCGGTCGCATTGCAGGTGACTGATGCTGCGGGTAAGGTTATGCGTATTTCCCGCAAACTGTCTGTGAAAAATCCTTATGTGGAGTAAGTTCCGGCAATGAGTCTTTGGATGGGAGTCCCGGAGAATTTGCGTCGGGATGCGTATATTGCAGTTTTTCGCGGCCGGTTTACGGTTGAGCGGGCCGGGGTGACGGAGATCCGTTTTTCGGCGGATGAACGCTGTCAGCTTTTTCTGGATGGCAAATTCGTTGCAGAAGGCCCGGAGCGCGGCTGTCCGGAGCGTTGGTATTACCGGGATGAAAGATTGGATCTTGATCCCGGGGAACATATTTTATGTGCCCGGGTGCTTTGCTTCAGTCAGAAGTTCCGGGCGGCGGCGCAAATGTCATTGCGGCACGGCTTTTATATTGCCGGACTGCCGCAGGATTGCCGCTGGGATTGTACTCTGGAAGAGCTTGATTTTGAATTGCCTTTCCCGGATTGGGGGAGTTACCCGCGCTTCCATCTGGCAGAAACTTACAATGCCGGAATTTTTTCCGGAGCAGGAACGCAATGGCAGAGCGTTGAATATTTTGACGATGACCGCAAATTGTTTCCGCCGGATTTGCCGCCGATGGCAACGGAAAGGATCTCTTTGCAGCCGGTTTCCGGAAATCTCTATCGCTTTGAAGATTATGTGATGGCCTATTATACGGTGAAACTTTCCGGTAAAGGTGGCGTCAGGCTGCGTTGGAGTGAATGCCCCTATTTGAATGACAATTACAATGACGTCAAACTTTATGCCGACAAGGGTAATCGTGACGGTAATGTTTTCGTCGGTAATTACGACACCTTTGAGGTCAACGGCGAAGTGGAATTCCGCAGTTTTTTCTGGCGGGCAGGCCGTTATCTGGAGATCGAAGTTTCCGGTGATGTCCGGTATGAATTTGATTTTTACCGCACCGGCTACCCGCTGCCGCCGCTTGAAAAAAAGGCCAATCAACTGGAAAAAATGGCCTATAATACTTTGCGCAACTGCTGCTGGGAAACCTTTATGGATTGCCCCTTTTATGAGCAGTTGATGTATGTCGGAGATTCCAGGATCGAGGCCCTCTGTCTCTATTATTTGAATGGCGATATAAGTCTGGTCCGCAAAGCATTGAGGATCTTTGCTTCCGGTATCCGGCCGGATGGTTCTCTGCACAGCCAGTATCCTTCAAAAAATGAACAGAATATTCCGGCTTTCAGTGCGACCTTTTTGCTGATGGCGGGAGATTATTTTGACCGTTTCGGCAAAGACGAGGTGATTTCTGAGATTTCCGGCAAATTGGAACAGGTCGGATTTTATCTGCTCGCCGGGTGCGAAAAGGATAATTTGTGGAATCCGGACGGCTGGGGATTTGTCGATTGGTGCAAGGCGTGGAAACGGGGCGAACCCGCTCCCGGAAAAGCGAATGCACCGTTGAATTTCATCCGGGTGCTGGCATTGAAAAAATTGAGTGAGATCACCGGACGCAGTGATTTTGCCGCCGCTGCAGAGCGCAGTTTGAATGCACTCCGGGAAAAATATTTTGATTCACAACGGCAAATGTACGCCGATGATCCGGAACATAGCAGCTTTTCCGAACACTCTCAAGTGCTCGCACTGCTTTGCGGAGTACCGGAAAATGAGCAGAAAATGCTGATCACCGCTTTGGAAAAAGGTGGCTTGATCCCCTGCGGAATATATTTTTCCTACTACTATATGTCCATGTGCCGCCGTTACGGTTTAAAAGAACTGGAACGGGCCCGGTTGGCAAAATTTTATAAACTGCAAAGCGAAAATCTGCTCACTTTACCGGAAGAATTCGATGCTCCGCGCAGCGATTGTCACGCTTGGAGTTCGCATATTCTGCTTTCAGAATTCATCCGCCAGTGATTCGGCGCGTTGACGCAGCACCTTGCGCTCTCTTGCCGTGTAGACCAGCAGCAATCCGGATTCTTTGCGCAGGAATTCGGCTGCTTCTCCGGTTCGACCGAGCTGCTGCAGAAAATCGGCACAGCGCATGGACAGCGTAAGGTGCAGTTTGTTGTAATGCAGTGTCCGGTTGCTGATGTAGTATCTGATATCTTCGACGGCGGTTTCCGGAGATTCAAATGCCGAGGCATGGAGTTCAGCCAGCATCATTGCCACATCCGGTGAATCCGGATGTTCAAGGCGCATTTCGCATAATTCTGTTTCGGCAAGCTGATACTGCCTTTGGGCGATCAACCCTTTCTGTCTGGTGGTTATCACCGGAGCTTTGGGTAAATAACGCTGGGGATAAAGGAGAAAATTGATCATCCCTGTTGCTATATTTCCGGAATACAACATCGAAAAGGCCATTCCGAAAATATAGAGTGCCCCTACCAAAAGAAATCCGTCAGCGACGATTCCCAATTGGGAACCCGCAACAAAATTATCTTTTATATTTCCGATTACCCAAATCAGCGGAATTACTGAAATTGCAAGAATCAGCAGTTTCAGTATCCGGATTTGCCAGTTCGCAAGGATGAACTTCATTTTTTTACTTTACCTTTTACGAATACCCGGGTGCCGGCATCATCGGGGAGGGCGGTTTCGCCGGTCACTTCCCAATGAATATTTTTGATTTTCTGCAGTTCCGGGAGCTCTTCGGCGGCCTGTCCGGGGGTTTTGTAAAATATCCACATCCCACCCGGAGCGGTGAATTTGTCGGTTTCCCGGAAAATTTTGGGAGAAGGAGCAACTGCCCGGGCGGTAACAATATCGAATTTACGCTGAAACTCTACTTTACGATTGAGTTCCACCGCCCGTCCCTGAATGGCGGTCAGATTCTTCAACTGCAGGAGTTCTGCCGCCTGCCGGACAAAATTGACCTTTTTGCCGATGGAATCGATGGCGGTTATCTGCCAGTGGGGAAATGCCAGAGCCAGGATCAGGGATGGAAAACCTGCTCCGCATCCGATGTCGGCAATATTCAGCGGCTTTTCCGTCAATTCCGGAAAAACCATCGGCAGCAGCAGCGAATCAGCCGCGTGTTTAAGTTCAAAATCCGCTTTACCGGTGATCCGGGTGAGGTTGACTTCCTGATTGACTTTTTCGAGCAGCTTCCGCAGTTCTTCGCAACGGTCGGCAAACTGTTCCGGAGCGGAAATTCCGGCTGCAGCGGCAAAGCCGGCAAGTTCAAAAATCATAGATTTCCTTTGACAAAAATAGTTTCCGGTGATATATTTAACAGATCGGATATTAATATATACGGAAAGGTGCTGGATTTCCAGTAAAATCTCAAAATGTCGCAATTTTTTCAGGAAATTTGGCAGCGGAAACGGGCTTTTCTGCTCTTTGTTCCGTTGACTTTACTTTACTCCACCAGCTATTTTCAGCGAACGGCGATCCCGGGGACGATCTTCAACCAATTGCAGCAGGATCTGCAGTTGACTGCGTTGCAGGTCTCCTACATCGGTGCGTCATTCATCTATATTTATTCGCTTTCGCAGCTTTTTATCGGGTATCTGGTTGACCGTTTCGGTGCACGCAAAGTGGTGATGCTGGGCGGGGCGGTTTTCTGTACCGGGGTGATTTCTTTCCCGCTGATGAGTCATCCGCTGCTGATCTATGCCGCCCGGATGGTCGCCGGTGTCGGTGCCGGTACAATGTATTTGAGCTTGCTCCGGGAATCCGACCGGTTGTTCGGACGGGAAAATTATTCAGTGATGATTGGAATCGTTTTCGTCTGCGGCTATGCCGGAGGACTTTTCGGTACGCTGCCTTTTGAACGGCTGACGGCAGTTTTTCCGTGGCGGAACGTACTGCTGACTGCCGGAATTTTGTCTCTGGTATTTTATCTCTGGTTTCTCATTGCCTATTCCGGAAAGAGCGGCAAAGCTTCGCTGCCTGCCGGAACCCGCAAGGTTTCCGGTTGGAAAGAAACCTGCCGGATGTTTGCCAATCTGCCGCTGTGGCTGGATGTTTTCTGCGGAACGATGAATTTTTCCATCTACTTTGTTATCCAGACCGTGGTCGGCAAAAAGTTGCTTCATGATGCAGCGGGGATGAGTTCACAGGCATCTGCGACCGTAATTTTTGCACTGACTCTGGTTGGAATGTGTGTTCTGCTCAGTTCGGCGACATTGACGAGGCTGTGCGGAAACCGGAGAAAGCCGCTGATGATCTTTGCTTCAACTCTGGAGGTCATCAATGTCTGCGTTATGTGTGCTGCGCTCTATTTCCGGCTGCCCGGATGGGTCTTTGCCGGATGCTTTATCAGCTTTGCCATTGCCTCGGGAACCCTGATAGCCTTTTCACTTACGGCGCAGGAGCTGGGTTCTCCCGGAACCATGACCCGCAGTGCCGGATTCTATAACATGACCAACTACCTCGGCGTTGTAATGCTTTCGCCGCTGGTGGGATGGTTTCTGGATAAATTCGGCAATCCGCAGCTCATCGACGGGGTGGTTGTTCATTCGGTGGATGCCTACTTTAAACTTTTCTGCTGTTTGCTGGTGCCGGTGGTAACCGGTGCGGTAACGGTGCACTTCATCCCGGAAACCCGGGGCAAGTTCCAGCGTCAGGACTGAGCGCAATAATCTGAGCACACCGGGAATCCTGGACGATCAGGCATTCTGCCGCTGCGTTTTTTGTTCCCATTACAGCAATGCAATGAAATTATGCAGCACTTTTGAGGTGTTGTGTTCATCCCAGGCGGCGATAGTAAATCGTTCAATACCCAGCGGAATATGACGCATTACCACATTTTTCAAATTAGCTTTGGCCGGGGGTTGCGGCGTCAGGGCGATGCCCAGTCCGGCAGAAACCAGCTGCAGTGAACCGTTGGCTCCGGCGGCTTCGTGGACGATCAGCGGAGCCGTCTGGCAATGCTGGATAAAATAATTTTCAAAATATTTGCGCAGCCGCGGAGCCTCTTCTGCCGGAGGCAGGATAAAATGGCTGTATTTCAAATCGTTGAGTGTCAGATTTTTTTTGTGGGCCAGCGGATTGTTGGCGGGAATGGCAAATGCCAGCGGGATGTCGACGATTTTACGGAAATTCATGTTTTCCAGGTTATTGGAAATGTTGCTTGAAGCAAAGAAGCTGATATCGCATTTCCCGGAGCGGACCAGTGATGCTGCCGCCGGAGAAACCAGCATATCATAGATCCTGAGTTTTACATCCGGATATTTCTGAAGCATATTTTTGCAAAGCTGGCCGATGTCAACGAAGTCATAGATCAATCCGGCTACTCCAATGGAGAGAGTTCCGGTATCACCCCGGGCGGCTTTGCGGGCGATCTGGGCGGCTTCATTCATCAGTTCTGGGACATTTTTGATCTGACGCAAATAGAGAATTCCGGCTTCTGTCAGCTTGATCATCCACCGGTCGGAACGGTCGATCAACTGACAGCCGATAGAATTTTCCAGCTTTTTGATCTCATTGCTCAAAGCCGACTGGGATATTCCGAGTAAATTGGCTGCACGGGCGAAGTGGAGCTCTTCCGAGAGGATGATGAAATTCCGGAGTTGTTTCAGAGTGATCATAATGCTTCTTTTTGTTGATATGTTTTTAGTGATTAAGATTTGTGTTTTAATATATTGTAAGTTTTCATATTTGCAAGTATATTTTCTATAATTTTTTGGTAATATGTATTTTTTAACACAATATGAGGAACAATAAATGGGGAAATCGACAATTTATCTGTGCGGCGCACTTGCCGGAGTGATTTTGCTTTCCGGAAGCGGTTGCAGTAAAAAGGAACAGAAGAGTTTCAAAGAACGGGAAACCCGGGTAACGGTGCAGGAGCTGGAAAAACGGACTTTCCGTGACCGTATCCCCGTGCAGGGTATCATTTCTCCGGTCGAATACGCTATGATTTCCGCCAAGATCAGCGGTACCGTCGAATTGCTCAAAGTAAGTGAAGGTGATCGTCGCAAAACCGGAGATGTCCTTTTTTGCATCGATCGTCAGGTTTTGAAAAATCAGGTGGTGGTCAAAGAGGATGAGATCAAGGTCAAAGAAGCCGCCTTGCAGAGTGCAAATTTTGCGTTGCGCACGGCGGAAATCAATCAGCGTCAGGCTAAATTGGATTATGACCGGGCTCTTACTTTGCGGGATTCCAAAGCGATCAGCCAGGCCAGTTTTGAAGGCGCTGAAACCGATTTCAAGAAAGCTGAAACCGGCGTGCTCAATGCTCAGGCCGCAATTGTCAATGCTCAGGCCCAGCTCAAACAGGCGCAGAGCAATCTCGCCATTGCCAAAAAGAATTTGGATGATTCAGTGATCCGGGCTCCCTTTGACTGCGTGATCTTTGAAACTTTTATCGAAGAAAATGAGTATGTCAGCGTTGGTCAGGATATCATGAAACTGGAAAATCCGGACAAGTTTGAGATCGTCTGTTATATCAGTGCAGTCTATTACGACAAGATCACCGTCGGCAAAACTCCGGTCGAATTTGTGGACAGCAAAGGTCAGGTCCGCCGCTGCATGGTTTCCTACAAGGCTCCGGGGGTCGATTCCACCAGCCGTACTTTCAAAATCAAGGCGGCTCTGCCTCCCAAAAGCGATGTCGTGAGCGGAACTCTCTGCGAACTCAACATCATTCTTGATGAAAAACTCGCCTACGGTTTGCCCAGTGATGCAATTCTGCTGCGAGCCAACAACCGTTATATCGCTTTTACCGTCAACAAAGACAACCGGGCCGAAAGCGTCGAAGTCAGCCGGGGAATTGTCGATGGAAATTATTGCGAAATCATCAATGCCGCTGAGATTCTCGGTAAGAAGTTTGTTACCACCGGGCAGACCTTTATCAACAACGGTTCGCTGCTCAAACAGATAAAACGTTGATCGTTTCCGGAGGATAAACAAGATGTTTTTAAGCAGATGGTCAGTCCGCCGTCCGATTGCAATGACGGCCTTTATCATTGTGTTGGTGATGATCGGCGCAAGTTTGTATCCCAAACTCAGCATCGACCTGCTCCCCAATATGGAAATTCCGACCGTGCTGGTGCGCTGCGAATATCAGGGTGCGAGTCCTTCGGAAATCGAAGTTGAAGTCATCAAACGTATTGAAGATGCCGTTTCCTCTTTGGACGGTATCCGCCACGTAACCAGTAC
>JAZRNP010000171.1:0-1716 GCA_045648225.1 Victivallaceae bacterium
GACACCGTCGAAACCGGTTTTCGGAATACCGCGGAAGTCACGGACACGCGGCATGGCGTTGTGAACAAAGCGGTCCAGGAACTCGTACATACGCTGTCCGCGCAGAGTGACCATAACACCGACCGGCATGCCGACGCGGAGTTTGAAGTTGGACACGTTTTTGCGGGCTTTGCAGACGAGGGGTTTCTGACCAGTCATGGCGGCGAGATGGTTCTGAGCTTCGGTGAAAGCATCACGTTCTTTATCGCTGCCGATACCGGTGGAAATAACGATCTTCTCAAGCTTCGGAATATCCATCGGATTTTTGATGGAAAGCTTCTCAGCGAGAGCGGAACGGACTTCCTCAACATATTTTTTCTTCATATCAGGCATGGTCTGTTACTCCGTCTTGCCTTTGGCGGCGGCTTTCGCAGCGCGGCGGGCATTCTTGGCTTCAAGTTTCGCCTGTTTGCACTCGTCGGTCAGAGCGACATTGCTGATCGCAACCGACACGGAACGCTCGACCAAACCGCCATTGGGGTTGGCTTTGCTCTTTTTGACGGTGCGCTTGCCGAGCTTGTTTTCACCTTTGGTGAGTTCCAGCACGACACGCTCCTTTGCGGCAAGGATAGCGGAAACAGTCGCTTCGGCACCTTTGAAGTTACCGGCGTTGACCACAACCTTGTCACCTTTTTTCACATGAAAAGTGTTCATTACAGCACCTCCGGCGCCAGGGAAATGATCTTCATGAAGTTCTTTTCCCGGAGTTCACGGGCGACCGGTCCGAAAATACGGGTGCCGATCGGGTTGTTTTCCTTGTCGATAAGCACCGCGGCGTTTTCGTCGAAGCTCAGATAAGAGCCATCGGGACGACGGATCTTGGCTTTGGTACGGACGATCACCGCACGAACCCGCTGACGACGTTTGACAGTGCCATCGGGCAGAGCGGTCTCAACCGCGCAGCTGACGATGTCACCGACGCGGGCGATGCGCTTGGCCTGCCCGAGAACAGTGATTGTCAGCAACGACTTGGCGCCGGAGTTATCGGCGACTTCAAGAATGGATTGCATCTGAATCATGATGTTACTCCTGGACAGCGCGGCTGATGATCTCGATCAGACGCCAGCGCTTGTTACGGCTCAAGGGGCGAGTTTCGCTGATACGGACGGTATCGCCTCTTTTTGCCTCGTTTTTCTCATCGTGGGCGGTGAACTTTTTGCTCACTTTAACGATCTTGCGATAAAGCGGATGGGCGGTACGGCGTTCGACCCGGACGACGATGGTCTTGTCCTGGACATCGCTGACGACGACCCCGACGCGTTCTTTGCGGTTGCCGCGTGCTTCGATATTCTCGCTCATTATTTCACCTCGTCTTTGGCCGCGCGGGCGGTCACTTCAGTAAGACAGCGCGCGATATCGCGACGGACCTCCCGAACACGGGCGGTTTTTTCCAACTGACCGGTACGGGACTGAATCTTCAGATTCAATTTTTCCCGGCGCAACTCAGCCACCTGGGCGGCGAGTTCGGCATCAGTCATTTCACGAATTTCTTTGTTATTCATAACATTTCTCCCACTGGATCAGGCCTGGCGCGCCAGGAATTTGCAGCGCACGCAAAGTTTGTTGGCGGCGCGGCTCATGGCCTCCTTGGCAACAGCTTCGCTGCAGCCGGAGATCTCGAACAGGACACGACCGGGAAGGACGGGAGCAACCCAACCTTCGACCGCACCTTTTCCC
>JAZRNP010000172.1:0-2273 GCA_045648225.1 Victivallaceae bacterium
CCCAGCGGATAGGTGAAGCTGTGTTCGACCATTTTGGGATAACCGGTGGTTCCGCTGCTGAAAAAGATCAGCATGGTATCATCGGCTCTGAGCGAAGCCGGACGCTTGAAAGTTTCGCTGTAACGCTCCAATTCATCCTCAAGTTTGCGCCAATCTTTGCGGGAAGCGATATCTTCTCCGACCAGGATCCGGGCCTTGAGTTCAGGATATTGAGCAGCGGCTTCGTCGATACAATCCAAAATATGAACATCATCAGCTGCGACCACCGCTTTTACCCCGGCTGATTCAAACCGGTAGACAAAATCTTTGGCAGTCAGCTGATTGCTGGCGGGAATGGCCACAGCACCAATTTTGTGCAGTGCATTGAGCACCGTCCAGAAATGGTAATGACGGCGCATGACCAGCATCACCCGGTCACCTTTGCCGATCCCCAAGGAGGTGAAATAATTGGCGGCACGGGAGCTGGCAACGGAGATGTCCCGGAAAGTGAAATCCCGGCATTCACGATTGCGGCTGATCCACTTCATCGCCAGTTTGTCCGGATAATTTTCCGCCATGACATCGAGTACATCGTAGGCAAAGTTGAAATTGTCAGGCTGATGAAATTTGAAATTCTTGAGATAACCGTTTTCATCCAGCTCTTCGTCAACAAAGTTGTGATAGAGCAAACGGCTCTTTCCGGGGAGAACGCGGCTGACCGTTTCCACCTCTTCGTGAACCGGGCTGAAATCGCCCTCACCATTGATGACGATGGCGAGAAATTCGCAATCCTCATCACCGACAGCGACCATGCCGTGAGGATGGTTGGAATCGTAATAGATGCTGTCGCCCTCTTCAAGGATTTCGATATTGTTTTCCATCTGAACCTTGAGTTTGCCGCGCAGCACATAATCGAACTCATGTCCGGAATGAGTGGACAAGGTTATCGGAGTATCCGGACGTTCCGGTTTCGCTTTGACGGTAAAGGGTTCGGCATTACGGTTTTTGAGCAATGACGCCAGATGGCGGTATTCAAACTCGGCACGGCGTTTGATCGGCATACCACCGCCGTTACGGGTCAGGGTGTAGAAGGAAAGTTTCGGGGATTCACCGCTGACCAGCACGCTTATATCCACGCCGAAACGCCGGGCGCACCGCTGGAGAAAAGTAAAAGAACTGTCAACCTCTCCGCTTTCGTGAGCGAGATATTCCTCCTCGCTAATGCCGGTAATGGAAGCCATCTCAATAATCGTAATATTGAGAATATTACGAATTTCGCGGATACGACCGCCGATTTGTTTGAGTTGAAGTTCCAGATTTCCGGTTTCTGCGGGACGGGAAGACATTTTTTTACTCCTTCGCATTACAATTAGTTGTCTGCTCAATATACTTTTGTCCGTCCGGACACCTGTCCGGACCATGAGCAATCGTTATAATATAACGCAGAAAGAAAAAAAAAGCAATAGTTGTCACAGCGGATATCAACGCTTTTTTGACCACAAAAACCGTTTCAGCAGAGATTTTTCAGAAACAAATCCCGGAACTCGCTGTAATTTCCGGCGATAAAATCCGGATCGCACGCCAAAAGAGAATCCATTGAACCATATCCCCAACTGACCGCCATCGTACGCACCCCGACTGCTTTACCGGCCTGCATATCCATCTCGGTATCACCGATCATGATGCACTCCTGCGGAGATGCTCCGGAAACCCGGAGCGCGATTTGGAGCAAATCTTTTTTTGGCCAAACCTGACCGGGCAGCAAATCAGTACAGAACACGCCATCAAAAAAGCCGGAAAAACCATAACGGTCAATCAGCGTCAGAGTCGATTTGAAACGCTTGTAAGTTACCACATAGAGTTTCATATTGGAATTCCGGCAAAGTTCCAGAATATCCCGGCTCCATGGATAAGGTTTTTCGTCGACCTGATCCGAATTGTCATAACAATGTTTGTAGCAGCGGCACAATCCGGCCCTGACTTCATCCGACTCATCGGGAAAAAGTTGCTTTACCATCATCTCCACCGGAGGACCAACCCGGAAAATCCGGTCAAATTCCGGACACTCCATGCCATTTTCGGCAATCGTCTGGAGCCAGGCATTGCGAATTCCGTTAAAGGTATCTCCCAATGTACCGTCAAAATCAAAAAAACAGTATTTTACCGCTTTTTCCGCCATTTCACAATCTCCCGTCAACGGTATTTGCCGGCAGAACGCTCTTGATATCAAAAACCACGCCGCCCGGATTTTTCAATGCATTCAGATCGATCCCGAAAAATTGACGGTGCGCAAC
>JAZRNP010000173.1:0-1543 GCA_045648225.1 Victivallaceae bacterium
CGGATATTTCCATCGGAGAAAACAGTGCTTTGGCCGGTACTCCCGGATTCATCCCTCCGGAGGTAATCGAAAAGGGCGGACAACCCGGTTTCCGGGATGATCTCTACGCCATCGGCATGGTTTTTTACTGTATGGTCACCGGCAGATCGCCACGCCACTACCCGGAATTTCCGGACGATATGCCGATATCGGTCTGCCGTCAGATTTTTCCGGTGCTTTCCGGGATGTGCAGCCGGGATCCGGGGCGGCGGTTTCCGGATGCCGACAGCTGCCTGACAAATCTGCCATCTTCTCTCAAGTCTCCGGGATTTTTTTCCCGGATTTATTCAAACTTCCGGGATTGGAAGATCCTCAATCAGAAAAAATTCCGCATAATCATTTTAACGGTTTTGCTGCTGATATTACTCATTTGCACGGTCGCAGGACACCGGCTGTTTATCCATTACAAAGCAGTCAGACTTTTCAGTTCCGGCATAGAACAGATCAAAGACTTTGAAGCGATAAATTATGAACGCAAAGAGTTGATCGCATTTCAAATTGAAAATTATCTTCCCGGGATCCTGAAATCTTATCTGGCAAATTCCCGGGATATCGGAAACTACTCGCTTCCCATAACGGAACGGCTCGCCATTTTGAAGCAACAGCAAAAACTCTTGAAAGAGGGGGCGGAAAAACTTCTGCCCGCTCTGCCGGAAACTCCGGTGACGTTTAAAGACGGCATTGAGAAATCTGCCGCAGCCAGAGGCTTTCTTTCTGCTCCGCTTGCCCGGTATCTCGACCCGGAAATGCGCAAAAGCTACACCGGAAAATTGAAGGAGTTTGAACGGAAACTCTACGATGGATACAGCGGTCCCCGATGTGATAAAGAGTGGGACTCTTTTTCCGGCTATTCCCGGCCGATGGTCTTCGTGCCGCCCGGTGCGGTAAAGATGGCGCACAACGGCAAAACCGTGAAGATCCCGTATCACTTCTGGATGTGCAAAAATGAGACGGCCCACGAACATTTTGCCCATGTGCTGAATTTTTCTCCTCACCGTTCTCCTCATGCCAACACCCCGGTGGAGCGGGTCGGGTGGAATGATGTTCTTTATTATTGTTATGTCATCACCCGGATATTGCAGAGCAGAGGGCAACTGCCGCCGGGATACATCGTCCGGCCTCCCAATGAAGCTGAATGGGAATATGCCGCCAACAATGCCTGGCTGGGCAAAGATACCGCACCGCTGGAAGAACGGGCGGTCATCCGTAAAAATTCCAACGGCAGGAGCTATCCTCCGGGCAGCAAAAAGTCCAGCCGTCTCGGTATCAATGATATTTACGGCAATGTCAGTGAACTCGTTGCCCCGATTGAAAAAACTTCCCGGGCCAATACCGTTATTTTGCGCGGCGGCTCCTATTTGAGCAAAAAGGATTCCTGTTACAATCGGATCGAATACCTTAAATTTCAAAATATCCCTTATGATATCGGTTTCCGTATTGCCATTGCGCCCGGAGATCTTTCCTGGTTTGACCGCAACTTTTTCATCAACGGCCCGGCCCGGGC
>JAZRNP010000174.1:0-9396 GCA_045648225.1 Victivallaceae bacterium
TGGGCCCGTCTGGCAACGATGGCGACAGCTTCGCGCATCATCTCATCGGACATATTGTCCAGCATGATATATTCGGCACCACTGGCAGCGGCTTCTTTCACCTCTTCAAGGGTATCGGTTTCAACTTCGATCTCCAAATCCGGATAAGCCTGCCGGGCACGGGCGACCGCACGGGTGATAGCACCGTCTCCTTCCAGAGCGGCGAGTTCCCGGTGGTTGTCCTTGATCATGATACGATCAAAGAGACCGATGCGGTGATTGGTTGCACCGCCGACAGCCACGGCGTATTTTTCCAGATTACGGAAACCGGGAGTGGTTTTGCGGGTATCCAGCACCACGCAATCGCTTCCGCTCAACGCTTCGGCATAACGGCTGGACATGGTGGCAACGCCGCACATCCGCTGCAAAAAGTTGAGAGCGGTACGTTCAGCGGTGATGATTCCTCGGGCATTACCGGAAATTTCCGCAAGAAATTCTCCGCGGACACAACGGTCGCCATCCTTTTTCAACGCAGTGAACTTCAAGGAAGGATCGACCTTTTCAAAAACTCTCCGGGCAATATCCAGACCGGCAAGCACCATAAAATCTTCCTTGCAGAGCAGCACTGCCCGGCTGACAGCGGATTCCGGCACGACCGACAAAGTTGTGGTATCTCCGGCATCGCCCAAATCTTCTTCCAAAGCCAGATCGATCAGCAGATCTGCCCGCTTCCAGTCAATTGCCGGAATAGTATTTTTTTCAATAGCCATATCTGTCAATACTCCATTAAAATAAAAAACTCAAAATGCCTTTTGGAAAATATAACCTCTTTTGACACAAAATTCAACCGCAGCAGCACAAAAACTGCTTGAAAAACAATATATTCAATGTTATATTAAACTCCCTGTTTCCCAAAACCAACCAAGAGAAAAATCTCATGTACGATTTCACTTGCGTCGATGCTCATATGCATCCTTTTATCAGTCCAGAAAACAACATTGCCATGTACGACACTCCGGCTACGGCGGAAGAGCTGGTCGATCTGCTGAAGCAGGCCGGCATCACGCTGTGCTGCGGTTCATTGATCCACAAGGGTTGGCAAGCCTCTCCGGAGTGGATGCAGAAGTGCAACCGGGATTGCTTCAAATTTGCAGAGATGTTTCCGGATTTTTTCATTCCCGGCATAATCTTTCACGCCGCATTCCCGAAAGAATCCTGCGCTGAAATCGAAAAATATTACAATCAGGGAAAACTCCATTGGCTCGGAGAGATCGTCCCCTACTCCACCGGTACGCAAAGTTACGCCATCGAAGAGCTGTTCCCGGTCTACGATCTGGCCTCCGAACTCGGACTGCCGGTGAATATCCATCCGGTCACCAACACCGATGTGGCCAAGGTCGCCGAACTTTTCCCGAAACTCAATGTCATCATGGCTCATCCCGGAGAAAAGGTCTCCTATATGGAAAAACTCGAATTGATGAAGTCATTGCCGAACCTGCATCTCGACCTCTGCGGCACCGGACTTTTCCGTTGGGGTATGCTCAAATACGGAGTGAAAATGCTCGGTGCGGAACGTTTCCTTTTCGGAAGTGATTTCCCGGTTTGCAATGCCGCCATGAACCGTGCAGCAGTAATTTCAGAAAACCTCAAAGCTGAAGAACTGGAGTTGATTTTCTCCGGCAACTTCCGCCGCCTTGCTCATCTCTGAAATATATGACCAGAAAAGTTTTCAAAGCGGCATTCATCAGTTCGCTGCCGGTACTCATGGGATATACCGCAATGGGTATGGCGGCAGGGATCCTGCTGGCAGGAAGTGTCAAATTGTATGCGCTCCCCTTTTGGGCATTTTTGAGCAGCGGAATAAATATTTCCGGAGCCTTGCAGTTTATCATGGTAAACTGGACCGAAGCGATGCTTCCTTTTGCGCAGGTAGCCCTGCTGACTTTCTGCCTCAATGTGCGTTATGCGATGTACGGATTTTCACTGATCGAAAAATTCCGTCCGCTGCCGTTCTGGAAACGCGCCTACCTGACCTGGAGTCTCACCGATGAAACCTACGCACTGGAAGTTGATGACAGCCGGGTACCTCAGGGCGAAAATCCGTTGGACTACTGCCTGGTCGTGGCATTTCTGGATCATCTGTACTGGATCGCCGGAGTCGTATCCGGTGCGGTGATCGGCGGAGTATTGCCTTTTGACAGTGAAGGCATTGATTTTGCCATGACCGCTTTGTTTCTGGTGGTGCTGACCGATCAGTGCAAAGATAAATTGAACCGGATGGCAGCGGCAGTCGGGATCATTGCAGCGATTGCGGGCCGGATATTGTTCTCCACCTCCAATATGCTTATCCCGGCGATACTGATGATGGGGGCGGCATTCGTCATTTTGCGGAAAAAATTTGAAGCGGCAATGCCGGAGGAAAAGTTATGAGCAAAGAATTATACTTCCTCATCATGACGCTGGTTTGCGGAGTTGTCACCATTGCACTGCGGGCATTCCCGTTTGTGATGTTCCATGGGACCCGCCCGGTGCCGCCATTGATCAAATATCTCGGAAAAGTGCTCGCTCCGGCGGCGATCGCCATGCTGGTGGTATATTGTTACTGTTCAAGTTACCGTGGGATCACCTTTGCTGCAGGCGGATGGGGTATCCCGGAATCAGCAGCCTCGGCCGTCGTGGTACTGCTCCATTTGTGGAAGCGCAACCCGTTGCTCTCCATCATCACCGGAACCGTGATCTACATGGTGCTGAAACAGCAGGTATTTTAATCGCCGTGGATGAGACTGTACCCGACTTAATCAGCGTCCGCTGATTTGACAAGAGATTGCCTGCGAAACGCCGTCGCTCAAATAAATTCGCACCACGGGATATTGCAAACCGCACCCTGATTGATCACCTCATCCAAAAATCTGATCAGGCGGAAGTCGGCAAGATCGATTTTCCCGGCAGCGGCAAGTTCCCGTAATGCGATATTCATACGGGAGATGATGACCACACTTTCCAGAGTCACTCCGGAAAGCAATTCCCTGGCTTCGGCATAGCTTTTTCCAAGTCCGAGCAGATATCCCAGTTTGCGGGTGCGTCCGCCGAAAATCGTAACATAAAGATCTCCGGCACCGGGAATACCGCAGGCAAAATCCGGATTTCCGCCATACAATTTGAGCAAACGTCCCATTTCCCGGAGACTCTGTCCGAAAAGAGCCGCCTGCGGATTGTACATATAAGCGTCCGCACCTTCAAGTTTTTCCGCAAGGCCGATCCCCATGGATACGGCAACGGCGAAAGCATTTTTCAAAGCGACGCACATTTCAACACTCAACACATCACCGGAAATATCCGGGTGATAATATTCTGTGGTCAGCAGAGTTTGAAACTCTTTCAAAGCAGTTTCATCTTCGCCGCAAAAATACACCATCGTCTGATGGCGATCCATAAGCTCATAACTGGTACAGGGGCCACCGACGGCACTGAAAGAAATTTTACCTTTCAATCTTTCCGGCTGAGATTCTTTGAAATATTCCGGAAAAGTTTTGACCGCACCTCCGGGAAGATTCAGCAAACCTTTGGTAATTGACAACACCGGAACCCCGGGACGCAAATTCGGGATGATCTCATCTTTGAACCATTCAACGCCGAAACTGCTCACACCGCAAATGACATATTCTGCACCGTCAAGAGCCGCATCCAGTTCTTCGATCTGGTAATATTTTATGCCATCCGGCAGCTGCCGTTTCATCGGCACATGACGGGAAGATATTTTTGCTTCAGAAATGATGATCCGATCCAGAGGAGTTCCGACCAGACGCACTTCATGCCCATTGTCCCGGGCGGGACGGCTCATGCCTGATCCCATCATCCCGGCACCGATTATTGTTATTACAGCCATTGTTTGAGAATCCTGAGTTGAAATTATCAAAATGCAGCAGTTTCCTGAACATCCGGCTTGAATGCCTTGAGGTCCTCATAGGAAATCTGTCCGGAAGTGTAAAGATCTTCCAGAGCCTTGTCCATGGTGATCATGCCATCTTTGTAAGCCGTTTCGATGATCGACTGCAGCTGATAGGTCTTGTTTTCACGGATCAGTGCCTGAATTGCCGGGGTGGCGATCATAACTTCAAACGCACCGACCCGGCCGGCGCCGTCGATCGTCCGGAGCAGCCGCTGTGCCACCACCGCAAGAAGAGAAGAGGCAAACTGCTGACGCACCTGATTCTGCTGGGCTTCAGCGAAGGAGTCAATAACACGGTCAACGGTCTGGGAAACGCTGTTGGTATGCAGAGTTCCGATGACCAGGTGTCCGGTTTCAGCTGCGGTAAGAGCGGCGGAGATGGTTTCGGTATCACGCATTTCACCGACCAGAATGATATCCGGTGCTTCACGCATGGCAGCACGCAGACCGTTGGCGAAGGAGTAGGTGTCAAATCCAAGTTCACGCTGTTCGATCACCGACACCTCGTTTTTGTAAACATACTCGATCGGGTCTTCAATGGTAACAATGTGGAGCGGACTGGTCTTGTTGACCATATTGATCAGACTCGCCATGGTCGTTGATTTACCGCTTCCGGTAGGACCGGTGATCAGGAACAGGCCCTGTTTTTTGCGGATCATATCGCAAAGCACCGGCGGCAATTTGAGTTCTTCCGGAGTGGGGATGTAGTTTGAAATAACACGGGCCACCATCGCCAGACTGCCCCGCTGATAAAATGCGTTCACACGGAAACGGTGTTCCTCTTCCGGGCCGTAGGGATCATCCGGATTGGGCAGAGATGCTGAAAGCGCAAAGTCCAGCTCTTTTTTCTCTTCCAGAGTAACCTTTTGCCGCTTGGAGATCACGCTGTAAAGCAAGTGACGCACATCATCCGAAGTCAGATGCGGCAGATCCATACCGCAATATGCACCGTGCAAACGGATCATCGGAGGCGCATTGCAGGTCAGCAAAAGGTCACTGGCCTTGTTGCGCACAGCGGTACGGAGCAGGGTTTTCATATTGATGGTCTCTTCATCATCATTGCTATCGGATTCGGCGGCATAACGCTTGGCGAAACTGTCGCTTCCGGTATTCATGCCCCGCCAGAAGAGCCGCAATTCATCCGGATTATCGGAGGTTTCCAGAGCAGTTTCCTGAGTAATGATACCGGACTGGCTCAGATCGTAAAGAGCCTGATTGAAGTTGTTCATACCGTCGAGCCGACCGTTGCGGATGCTCTCTTCCAATGCCGGATAGTCCCGGTAAGCGATCTGCTTTTTGATACCGGGAGTTCCCTGCATGATCTCCAGAACCGGCACCATGCCTTCCATATCCGCCCGGGGAACCAGCCGCTGAACGATGACCGCTTCCAGCGCGAACGAAAGGTCGAGAGCAACCTGATCCCGCACAGTTTCCGGGAAGAAGTTGATCACACGTTCAATGGTCTGCGGAGCATCGGAGGTGTGCAAAGTGGTAATTACCAGATGGCCGGTCAAAGCAGCCTGCAGAGCGACACTCATGGTTTCGCTGTCCCGCATTTCCCCGATCATGATGCAGTCGGGATTTTCCCGCAATGCCGCCCGGAGAGCCGGGACAAATCCATGATTGAATGAGCTGATTTCCCGCTGATTGATAACAGAAAGATTATCGTTAAAGGTGTATTCCACCGGATCTTCCAGCGTAAGAATATGCTTTCGCATATTAGTATTGATGTAATTCACAATGGAAGCGAGAGTAGTGGATTTACCGCTTCCGGTACTGCCGGCAACAATGATCATACCCCGGGAAGCCGAAGCGATTTTAGCCAGCACCTCCTCCGGCAGAGACAATGCCGAAAACTGCAGATCACTGCCATCGCGCACCGGACGGGCGACCAAAGCCGGTCCGTTGAGGCTTTCAAAAAAGTTGATACGGAACCGCAAACCGTCATCGGTACGGTAAGAGGTATCGGCGGTTTCATTTTCCCGGTACTTTTCATTGCCGCGCACGCCGAGAACCTTGAGCCGGAAATTGTTGATAGCTCCGGCATCGACCGGTTCAGCATCAGCGGAAATAACATCTCCCATCACCCGGAAAGCAGCCGGTTTGCCGGTTGAAATAAAACAGTCCGATGCATTGTTTTCAATTGCAAATCTCAAATATGAATCCATAAACGCCACCTCTTTCAATTCTGAAATAAAATTATGACAGTTAAAATAACCCCGCTTCATATAAAAGTCAAGTTATTGAAAAATTATGTTTGCGGTATTATATTATAAAAAATTACATGTTTTTGAAATATCAGGTACAGTGCAGCCGTTATAAACGGCAGGAGGATCATCGATGAAGAAAATTGTAAAATTTGTTGTTGCTGCAGTAATCATTGCCGTTGCGGTCATCGCATTCCGGATGTGGCAAACCGGTAAGAGCAATTCCCAAACCCGATACGAATACCGTACCGATGAGGCCGTGACTTCCCGGATCGCCCACACTATCAGCGCATCCGGAACCGTTGAACCGGAGGAACTGGTCAACGTCGGTTCACAGGTTACCGGTAAAATCATGTCTTTCGGCAAAGATCTTGACGGCAAACCGATCGATTACCGTTCAAAGGTCAAAAAAGGAATGATCCTCGCCCAGATCGACGACGTCCTTTATGCCGCCGAACTCCGTCAGCGCAAAGCGGAAAAACTTCAGGCTGAAGCCTCCATCGTCACTGCAAACGCCAATATCCGTCAGGCCAAAGCCAAACAGCAGCTTGCCGAACTCAACTGGACCCGTGCCCAGTCCCTTTTCAGCAAACACGCCATGTCCAAGAGCGATTATGACACCGCTGAATCCGCTTATATCAGCGCACTTGCCGACAGTGCCGCCGCCGCCGCTTCGCTCAAACAGGCCGAAGCCCAGCAGGCAATTGCCGATGCCGCTTTGATCAAAGCCCAGCGCAACATAGATTACTGCGTCATCACCAGCCCGGTCGATGGAATCATCATCGACCGCCGGGTGAGCATCGGTCAGACGGTGGTTTCAAATATGAGTGTTTCCAGCATCTTCCTGATTGCCAAGGAATTCAACAAAATGCAGGTTTGGGTTTCGGTCAACGAAGCCGACATCGGCAACATCCGGCCGGATATGGATGTGGAATTCACCGTGGACACCTTCCCCAATGCCGTTTTCCACGGCAAAGTCCAGAAAGTCCGCCTCAACGCCACCATGTCCCAGAATGTGGTCACCTATGTCGTCGAAGTCGATACCGACAACCGTAACGGCAAACTTATCCCCTACCTTACTGCCAATGTAAAATTCATCCTTGCAGAAAAGGCCAATGTTTTGAATATCTCCAGCGCAGCGTTGCGCTTTATGCCGCCTGAAAGCTGTGTCTCGGAAGAAGGTCAAAAGATTGCCCAAGCCGGTGCTCCGGAAGGCTTCCGCTTCGTCTGGATCGTCAACGAAGAGGGAAAACTTGATCCGGTCGCTGTCAGAACCGGTCTCAATGCCGGCGGCAGAGTCGAAATCATCGAAGGCAACCTCAAAGATGGCGACCAGATCGTGATCACCGCCAGCGAACAGCGCAGCGATTCCAGGAGCGAAGTCAAATCCGGCCCCGCCCGCAGTCCGTTCATGCCGACCCCGCCCAAACGTCAGCCCCGTGGTGCCGGAAGTGCCGCCAAACGTGTCCGCAGCGTGCAGAATTCCAAATAAGTAATCAGGGTTTTCTGAAAATGGCACTTATTGAACTTGAAAATATCACCAAAACCTATTTCCTCGGGGAAATGGATGTCCCGGTACTCAAGGGGATAAACCTCTCCATTGACCACGGTGAATATGTCGCACTGATGGGAGCTTCCGGTTCCGGTAAAAGTACGTTGATGAATATTCTCGGCTGTCTCGACCGCCCAACCGGCGGCAAATATCTCTTTGACGGCGAAGAACTCGGACAGGCTTCCGGTGACCGCCGGGCCATGATCCGCAATCAGAAGATCGGATTCGTTTTCCAGAGCTTTAATCTGCTTCCCAGAACCAGTGCTCTGGAAAATGTGATCATGCCGCTCTCCTACACCGCCGGCAACCTCTCTCACGCAGAACGCCGCCGCCGGGGATTGAAAGCATTGCAGGAAGTCGGAATCGCCGACCGTGCCGGACACCAGCCATCCCAATTGTCCGGAGGTCAGCAGCAGCGGGTCGCCATCGCCCGGGCACTCATCAACCATCCGCCGGTGATTTTTGCCGATGAGCCGACCGGTAACCTGGACACCCATACCAGTTTGGAAGTCATGGATATGTTCAGCAAACTCAATTCAGAGGGGATCACGGTCATATTGGTCACCCACTCTGCCGAAATCGCCCGCTATGCCAAGCGCACGATCTGCATGAGTGACGGTCAGATCGTTTCCGGAATTTTTGGAGAGGAGGCAGGCAAATGAAAACCACAGATACTGTTTTCATGTCACTTAAAGCCCTCGTCCGCAATCCGACCCGGACTTTGCTCACCATGCTCGGTATCATCATCGGTATCGCCGCAGTTATCACCATGATGGAGATCGGTCAGGGTTCGTCCCGTTCCATCCGTGAATCCATGGAAAAAATGGGCGCAGGCAGCGGACTTATTCTGCCGGGTTGGCGGCGTGCCGCCGGTGTCAACACCCGTTCGGGAACCTACAGCTGGCTTCTGCCCAGCGATGCCGAAGCGATTTTGCGCGAATGTCCAACCGTTTCAATGGTTTCACCGCAGGTACAGGCAAGCAATATGCAGGTTGTCTACGGTTCAGCGAACTGGGTTCCGGCGCAGATGTACGGTGTTGCCCCGGAATTTTTCGCCATCCGTGACTGGCAGCTTGAAGAAGGAAGATTTTTCACCCAGCGTGAAGTTGATATAAATGCCCGGGTGTGTCTGGTGGGACAAACTATCGTCAATGAAGTTTTCTACGGCGCATCTCCATTGGATTGCGAGATCCGTATCCGTGATGTGACATTCCGTGTCATCGGCGTACTCAAGAGCAAAGGTGCCAACATGATGGGCTCCGACGAAGACGATGTGGTAATAATGCCGTGGACCACCACCAGAATGCGCATCACCGGCCGCCGTACCGGTTCCATCACCGGAACCACCAGTACCCTTGCCAAGAAACCCGGCGAAATTTATCCGGTAACCGGTGTCGCTCTCTATCCGGAACAGGATTCCAATCTGATTGCAGATACGCTGGTGCAGCCGCGTTTTACTTATATCGATCACATCGTATTTTCCGCCACTGATCCCAACAAGATCGACATAGCACGGCAGGAGGTGACAGATCTCCTCCGGGAACGCCACGGATTGGCCTCTTCCCAGGAAGATGACTTCCGTATCCGCAGTGCGTCAGACTTTTTGCGGATGATGAATACCACCTCTACGCTGATGAGCAATCTGCTGCTGGGTGTAGCGATCATTTCACTGATCGTCGGCGGCATCGGCATTATGAATATCATGCTGG
>JAZRNP010000175.1:0-1327 GCA_045648225.1 Victivallaceae bacterium
ACCGGGGATGCAGAAAGCCTGCAGACCGATACCGATCTTTTCGGCAGCGTCGGCGGCATCTTTGGCACCGGCTTTGAATGCAATGGCAGCACCGAGGGTGTAGGCCCAGACGGCGTTTTCAAATGCGATGGGCTGAACGCCTTTAACGATAGCTTCGACATCGACGCCTTTGGCAAGGCAGAGGTCGCGGGCAGCTTCGAGACTTTCGATACCGTATTCGGCAAGCGCTTTTTCGATTTTGGCGATCCGGCGCTCGTAACCTTCAAATTTCACGCTCATAGTGTGAACTCCTGTACTTTATTTGTTACTGTTTGCGCGGGTCGATCTTTTTGACAGCTTCGTCGAAGCGGCCATAGGACTTGACGTTGTTTTCGAAAGCTTCGGCAGGGGCGGCACCATTGCGGATGGCTTCCATCATCTTGCCGAGGTGGACGAACTTGTAACCGATGATCTCATCGTTGGCATCCAGACCGATTTCGAGGACATAGCCTTCGGCCATTTCCAGGTAACGGGGTCCTTTTTCCAGGGTGGAGAACATGGTTCCGACCTGGGAACGCAGTCCTTTGCCGAGGTCTTCCAGACCGGCACCGATGGGCAGACCGTTTTCGCTGAAAGCAGTCTGGGTGCGGCCGTAGACGATCTGTTTGAAAAGTTCACGCATGGCGACGTTGATCGCATCGCAGACCAAGTCGGAATTGAGAGCTTCCAAAATGGTTTTGCCGGGGAGGATTTCCGAAGCCATGGCGGCACTGTGGGTCATACCGGAGCAGCCGAGAGTTTCAACCAACGCTTCCTGAATAACGCCATCTTTGACGTTGAGCGTCAGTTTGCAGCAACCCTGCTGGGGGGCGCACCAGCCGATACCGTGGGTCAAGCCCGAAATATCGCTGATCTGTTTGGATTTTACCCATTTTCCCTCTTCCGGAATCGGGGCGGGACCGTGTTTGACGCCTTTGGCGACACGGCACATCTGCTCGACTTCATGTGAGCACTGATACGGACAACTCATTCTCCGCTTCTCCTGTTGATTATTTGGATTGAACGTTGAAAAACGCTGAAACACACACCTTATAATATAACACCGCTAATTACAGATTTCAAGTCGCAATAACTTCGATATTTTGACTTGAATTAAACAGTTTGACGGGTTATATTATATAGCAGTAATCGGTAATGACCGGAATACAAAATCAAGGAGTAAAAAAATGGTTGACTACAAATCCCTCGGTTTGGTGAATACCCGCGAACTTTTCGCCAAGGCAGTCAAAGGCGGATATGCCATCCCCGCCTACAACTTCAACAACATGGAACAGCTCCAGGCGATCGT
>JAZRNP010000176.1:0-5561 GCA_045648225.1 Victivallaceae bacterium
GGATGAACCTGCGGCTAATGCCTGGCAGCACTTCGGGCTCGGTTTTGTGCTCGCCGGCCCGGCCTACAACCGGACCCGGATCTATGGACACGGCGGAGCCGCCGGAGCAGAGGGATTCTTTGATCGGGATACCGGTCTTGCGGTGGGATTTACCAAAAACCGTCCGTTGCCGTCACATCCGCATCATCCGGTGCGTAATAAAATTTCGGAATTGCTTAATCTGCCCGTCAGGGTATGGTGAATTTACCCTGTTTCAGACATCATCCAAGGCTTCTGAATCCAAATGCGCAGTGTCGTTCCACTTGACCAGCTGCCAGGATTTTCCACCGTCATAAGCCTTGAATACGGCTATTGATGTGTTGTCGGCACGGGGACGTCTTTTGAGTGAATCCAGTCCGAGCACGTGCTTCAACGCTTTGACCATAAAGCCGCCGTGAGAGACGGCAAGTACCGTTTCTCCGGGATGCTTTTCGGCCACAAACTGCAGAAAATCAGATGCCCGCTGCTGAAATTCAGCGGAACTTTCTCCATCTTTGATGGTGCAGTCCACTGCATCGGAACTTAATTTGCGGTATTCTTCCGGATAATCGATCTTGATCTGTTCAATGCTTTTACTCTGCCAATGTCCAAGATGCCATTCCCGGAGCTCCGGGGTCGGGATGATCTTCCGCCCGTGAGCTATCTCCCGGGCCGTAACCATCGTCCGGGAGAGATCACTGGAATAGATCGTATCAAAATGGACATTCTTCAATCTGGCTCCGACCCGGGCCGCCTGCATGATGCCGGTTTCATCCAACGGCACATCGGTTTGCCCCTGAATCACCCCATTGACATTGGCCGCTGTCTGACCGTGACGAACCAGATAAAGTATTGTTTCAGAATTGCTCATGTCTGAGTGAAATTTACTCAGGGCTGGCTGTCATACTCTCTGGCAGCATTGTCCAGCGCAGAACCCCGGGTGCGGACTCCCGTACCGGAAGCCTGGATCGTCCGGCGGCAGATCCCGAAGAAAATGAAGCTTTCAGTGCTGTGGACCTGCACATTGACCACCCGTGCCGCCTTGCGCATTTTCGCTTCTTTGGTCAGCAAATAGATCGCATTTTCTGCAGTCAGATTATTGCGGAAAACGGTTCCTTCTCCATCTCCTTTGGTGCTTCCGACAAAGACCGGAAGACCGAAAAAGAAGTAGCCGGGAATCTCAACAAAGGTCTGGCAAACCGCTTTTTCATTGGGAGTACCCAAACCCATACGGTTGAATTTCTGGGTGGACTCCACCGTGGTGCAGCCGGTGAAAACCGCCGCAGTTGCTGCCGCAATGGCGCAGAGCATCATTTTTTTCATAGTTGAACCTTTCTATAAATTAAGTTGTTGGTTGATTTGTTATTTTAATCCGGCGGTCGCTTCGCGGATCGCATTCGCAAAGCCTGACAGTGAACGTCCGACTCTCGTCGGTGCAGATTTGATCACTCTGAATTTCGCATCCGTGAAAACAAAACCCGGTACTCCGCGTCCCTGCCAGAAAGGATATTTTTTCCGGACCATATTCCAGCCGCCGCGGGGCACATGGACATAAAGCGCAACACATTTGCTGACCACCAGCTGCTGAACATCCTGTGTGTCCAGAACATTTTTACGCAGATGTTTGCATGGTCCGCACCAGTCGGTTCCGGAAAACAGCAGCATGATCGGCAAATTACGGGCCGCTGCAAACTCTTTGGCCTTTTCCGGATCGGTGAACCAGCCCACCGGAGGATCTCCGGTTGGATCCTGATTGGCCCGCTTCTGACGGTTGGCTTCCCGCATCTGATCCCGGGAAGTGTATTTCGGTTTGGCCGCAGCCGGTTCCGCTGTTGACGGTTTCTTTTTTTCTGTGGCCGCTGCAGGAATCAGTTCCGCTTCCGGTGATGCCGCCGCACGTGCTTCTATCGCTTCCCGGCTCTGACGGGCCGCTTTAGTGAATCCGGCAATGCTGAATCGCGGCTCCCGGATTTTCAGGTCATTGAAGTCGCCATCCGTAAAGTATATCGCAGGAAGTGCTACCCCGTAGTCAACCTGCAAAAACGGATAGGTCGCCCGCAGAGCACGTTTGAAATCTGCACTCCAGGTCGAACCCGGCGGCAATTCCACATAAAGCGGAACAAAATTGTTCCCGATAAAAGCTGATATTTCAGGAGAGTTCGCCAGTTTGTTTTTGTATGTCGCTGAATTTTCACACTCCGAACCGGCAAAAAGAATCATTATCGGCATTTTTCGGGTCTTGGAAAGTGCCTGCGCCCGCTGATGATTGCTTAACCAGTTCTCCGGAACTGCCCCATGACACAGCATCATACAAAACACACTTACACCGAAAACAGAAAATATCTTATTCATAAGTAAAACTCTCCATTTGTATGCAAAATATGTATCCATGTTAAAATATCACACATAAACCGTAAATACAACTCTTTTTCCGGAAAATAATCCGGTAAATATTTGACAATATTTGTTTTTGGCGTTATATTCTATAGATATCTCTTGAGGATGCCAATTTAGCTCAGTCGGTAGAGCAGCTCACTCGTAATGAGCAGGTCATCGGTTCGATTCCGATAATTGGCTCCATTTACTTTTTTTTGCGAAAAAAAGTAAAACAAAAAAAACGGGATATCGCACCCTCCCGTTGGTCAGGCTTGATCGGTAGAGTTTCTTTTACCCTGCTTTGCAATATTGCTCCTGCGCAGTGTTTCGGGGAGTTCGCTCAGGTTCTTGTCCGGTCGGTTGGGAGTTCCGGAATCATTCGTCTTCATGCTTGGCGGAACGGGTCATCAGGGAAAACATTGCATCCTTCGCAGAACGCCCTTCATACAGCACATTATATATTTCTTCAATGATCGGAATGTCAACTCCGGCACTCTTTGCCAGATGACGGATCCCCTTTGCCGTCGGAACTCCTTCGGCAACGACCATTCCCATATCGGCAAGGATATCCGGAAGTTTCCGGCCTTTTCCGAGTTCTTCTCCGACATGACGGTTGCGGCTGTGACCGCTGCAGCAGGTGACGATAAGATCTCCAATTCCGCTCAATCCGCTGAATGTCGCACGCTTGCCGCCCAGAGCTTCTCCCAGACGCCCCATTTCGGCAATTCCCCTTGCCATAAGAGCCGCTTTGGGATTGTCTCCGAGTTTCATACCGTCAATGATTCCGGCTGCAATGGCAAACACATTTTTAACAGCTCCGCCCAATTCCAGGCCGGTAACATCCGTGGATGTGTAGATCCGGAAGTTTTCATTCATCAATGCCTTCTGCACAAATTTGGCACATTCAATTTTCTCTCCGGCTGCTGTGACGGCGGTCGGAACCTGACGGGCGACCTCCTCTGCATGGCTCGGCCCGGAAAGATCAACATAATTGACCGGACCGAGTTCTTCAGCAATAATCTGGCTTATTCTCAGCCATGAATCAAGCTCGATCCCTTTGGCAACATTTACGATGACAGCATCCTGAGGAATGCGCCCTTTCATATTTTTAAGGACACTACGCAAATATTGTGTCGGCGTGGCGCAGATGATGATACTGCACTCTTTGAGTGCCGTTTCAATGCAAGGTTCAAACAACAGCGCATCCGGCAAGCTGACCCCGGGAAGGAACTTGCTGTTTTCCCGTGTCTTTGCCATCTGCTGCAAATATTCCGGAAACGCCCCCCAAACTACCGTTTGATGATTATTGTTTACTGCATTGATGGCCAGAGCAGTTCCCCATGCTCCGTCTCCGATGACGCATATTTTCATATTCAAAATCTCCTGATTATATATCAGCCAAAATATATCATCTGAAATCTTTTTTGTCAAGAAAATTATAACAGAACAAAATCCGTGAACGGTCAGGACGGAGCGCATTGACCGTGGTTTTGTCCGGCATCGCCGCTTTCTCCTTGTTGGAATATCGTTCCGGCAGATTATATTGTTTTTACTGAAGAGGAGAGATGGATCCTGGTCTGTGCCGGGAGGTTCTGACGTGGTAAATCAGACAATTGAATCGTTGATTGTCTGCCGCAGCAGCCGGTATGGAGATTCGTCGCAAAGGAGGAGTGAGTATGAAAATGACACTTGCTGATTGGCCGGTCCTGATCGTTTCCGGAGAATTGTCCGCCGGAAACAATGAGGGACACCGGCTGCGGGAACTGACGGAGGTACTTGAATCAGACGGCGAATGCAGTGTGATCTGTACCGCAACTTATGAGGATGCTCTGGAGATTTTTGTCAGCAGGGCTGATATCGGAACCGTCGTGGTTGACTGGGATCTGGAATTTGAACAGACCGGAGAATCTATGGCTCCGGAGATATTGCTTTCCAGAATCCGGGGCCGTTCGGCCAAGATACCGGTCATTTTGCTGACCGATCATCTTGAAACTGAAAAATTGCCGAAATGCGTTCTGGACAAGATCGACGATTGTCTCTGGAAAACCGCTGACACCGTGGAGTTTATTGCCGGCCGGATCGCCAACTGGGTGAAATCTTATTCCGAAATTGTTCTGCCGGAATTTTTTGCCAAACTGGTGGATTATTCCGAACGCTACAAATATGCGTGGCACACGCCGGGACATCTTGGAGGGCAGGGGTTCCTGCGGGCTCCTGCCGGAGTTGCGATGTTCAAGTTTTTCGGCGAAAATACCTTTCGCAGTGACCTCTCCATTTCGGTCCCCGAACTGGGTTCTCTGCTCGATCACGAAGGGGCCGCCGGAGATGCCGAACGTAATTCCGCCCGGGTTTTCGGTGCTGACCAGACCTATTATGTCCTCAATGGTACAAGCACTGTAAATCAGATCATCTGGCGCAGTCAGGTTTCTGCCGGAGATTTGGCTCTGGTCGATCGCAACTGTCATAAATCGCTCAACTACGCCATGACGATCACCGGTGCAGTTCCGATATATATGATTCCCCGCCGCAATGCCAGGGGCATAATCGGTCCGGTACGTTTGTCAGAATTTTCTGAAGATTCCATTTGCAGACGGATCGCTGCTCATCCGCTGATCAAAGACAAAAAACACCAGAAGCACATCAAAATGAGTGCGCTTACCAATTCCACCTACGATGGAGTCTGTTACAATGTCCGCGCGATTTTTGAAAAAAGTGCCAATGTCACCGCCGGGAGCGGATTGGATGAATCGTGGTTCGCCGAAGAGGGGATGATCGGAAATTTTCACTTCGACGAAGCGTGGTATGCCTACGCCCATTTTCATCCGGTCTATGCCGGACACTACGGGATGTCTTCCGCTGAATCCGGCCATCCGGTATTCTGTTCTCAATCCACTCACAAACTGCTGACTGCGTTTTCTCAGGCCTCCATGCTCCACATACGCAACGGGGCCCGGAAAAAGATCGATCCGCTGATTTTCAATGAATCAAAGTCGGAGGCCAAGCGGTCTTAAGGGAAGACAAGAAATCTACTCAACTCCTTGGCTCACAGAACGACATGGCTACGATCCGACTTCTCACAAACTGCTGACTGCGTTTTCTCAGGCCTCCATGCTCCACATACGCAACGGGGCCCGGAAAAAGATCGATCCGCTGATTTTCAATGAATC
>JAZRNP010000177.1:0-4296 GCA_045648225.1 Victivallaceae bacterium
AGCAAACCAGTTTGCCCGCCGTTTTTTTTATTTTCCCATTGTGCTTTTTCGGCAGAGGGGATAATCGCATATCATCTGTCCTGTCCGACCTGTCTGATCCAAAGTGTCAACCAGCCTGCCACACCGTTTGCAAAGCTAAAAATGCATCTCCGCATCCTGATTTGGTAAAAATCTGAAAAATTTCTGATTTGTAAGATATTTCAGGTGAAAAAAACTCCGGATGGTGCTATATTATCCGCGGAACATTGTAACTGAAAGGATTTTATACTATGAAAGCTGTTGTTTCCGTCATCGGCAGAGATTCTGTCGGTATCATCGCTCAGGTCAGTGCCGGATGTGCCGAATATGGCGCCAATATTCTGGATATTTCTCAAACCGTTCTCAATGAGTATTTTACCATGATGATGATCGTGGATATCGATAAACTTTCGGTTTCTTTCAACGAATTCGTCGACCGGATGGCGGAACGCGGCAAGGCGGCCGCGTTGGATATCAACGTCATGCACGAAGATATTTTCAACTCAATGCACAGGATTTGATGCGTTATGTTTGATACGAAAGAGATTATCGAAACAATCAGTATGATCCGGGAAGAGTGCCTGGATATCAGAACTGTGACTATGGGTATTTCGCTCTACGATTGCCAGAGCGAAGACTGCAACCGCTTGTGCACCCGTATCTATGACCGGATCATGACCAGTGCCGCGGATCTGGTAAAAACCGGCGAAGATATTGAAAAAAAATATGGTATCCCCATTATCAATAAACGTATTTCCGTTACCCCGATATCACTGATGGCCGGCGGACTTGATCCCGACGGCGCCGTCAAAGTCGCCAAGGTTCTGGACAAGGCCGCCTGCGAACTCGGGGTGAATTTCATCGGCGGATTCAGCGCATTGGTGCAAAAAGGCTGCAGCAACGGCAGTCGGGCGGTGATCGCCGCTATTCCGCAGGCTCTCGCCGAAACTCAGCGGGTCTGCTCTTCTGTCAATGTCGCTTCGACCAAGGCCGGTATCAACATGGATGCCGTTGCCGAAATGGGACGCATCATCCGGCAGACTGCTGATTTGACCGCCGACCGGGATGCCATCGGTTGCGCAAAACTGGTGGTCTTTGCCAATGTCCCGGAAGACAACCCGTTCATGGCCGGTGCATTTCACGGTGTCGGCGAACCGGAACGGGTTATCAATGTCGGTGTTTCCGGGCCGGGCGTGGTCGCTTCTGCGATCCGGCGGCAGGGCGACTGCAATCTTACTGAAGTCGCTGAAACCATCAAGCGTACTGCATTCAAGATCACCCGGGTCGGTCAGCTGGTGGCACGGGAGGCTGCAGAACGTCTCGGTGTTCCTTTCGGAATCGTGGACTTGTCTCTTGCTCCCACTCCGGCGGTCGGAGATTCGGTCGCTTACATTCTGGAATCCATGGGGTTGGAAAAGTGCGGTTGTCACGGAACCACCGCAGCATTGGCCATGCTCAATGATGCGGTCAAAAAAGGCGGCGTGATGGCCTCCAGCCACGTTGGCGGTCTGTCGGGTGCATTTATTCCGGTTTCCGAAGATGCCGGTATGATTGAAGCTGCCCGCTGTGGTGCTTTGAGTTTGGATAAACTTGAAGCCATGACTGCGGTCTGCTCCGTGGGTCTTGATATGATTGCCATCCCCGGAGACACTCCTGCGGAGGTCATTTCCGGAATTATCGCCGATGAAATTTCCATCGGTGTGGTTAATACCAAAACAACTGCAGTGCGTTTGATTCCGGCGGGCAAGGTCGGAGATATGGTTTCATTCGGCGGTTTGCTCGGTGAAGCCCCGGTGATCCAGGTGAGTAAATATTCTCCGGCACAGTTCATCCGGCGGGGAGGTCGGATCCCGGCCCCGCTGCAGAGCTTGAAAAACTGAGTATTGAGGAACTGTCTTTATGAAAACACTCTCTTTTTTGTTGACTTTTCTGGCGATTTCCGGAGTTTTTGCCCGGGATATCGATCTGGCAGCTTATGCCGGAAAATATTGGAACTTCTACCGTGACCGGGTGGTCGGCAACGGCGATAAGCGGTGGCCGCTTACTCCGGAGTTGAAAGCCGAGCGTTTGCGCCATTTTAAGGGTATTCTGCTCCGTTTTGCTCCGCACATCGTTGAGGAAAGTTACATCGTCGACAAGGTTTTTAATTGGGAAAAGGGAACTTTTCTGGCCATGATGCGTTTCGGCTCAGTCAAGCCTGATCCGGCAGCAGCTCCCGTTGCCAAGCCCGCTGCTGACGCCAAGAAAGAAGAGTATCATGAATGTACCAGTTGGATCGCAATGCCCGATTTGACCGGCGGCAAAACGATTTTTATGCACAAAAACCGGGATTCCAGGTTGACCAAAATTGCTTTGCTGCGCCGGGCAGTTCCCGGAAAACACGCCTGGATCGGTAACGGCGGGATGAATGGATTTCAACCGGCGCAGGGGGTCAATGACCGGGGCGTCGTTGTTATGATGAACAGCGGAGATCCGCTGGTGGAAATTGATAACAGTCAATATGGTCTTGGTACCCCGCTTCTCTGCCGGATCCTGCTTGAGGAATCCGGAAGTGCCGAGGCTGCGGTGGAACTTCTTAAAAAAATTATTTCTGACAATGGTTATTCCCATGTGGAAAGCGGTTCGATCTGGTTTATCGGCGACAGCAAAAATGTTTTCATTGTCGAAAACAGTGCCCGCAAGATGGTGGTAAAGCCGGTCAACAGCGGATTTGATATCCGGGCAAATGCGTTTCATTATCCGGAAATGCAGAGATTCAGTTTGCGCAATTTTACCAGTCTGAACAACCATTTCCGGCGTGAATTTGCGGTTCGGGACTTTATGCTCATCCAGCGGTGGCAGAATAACGGTATTCTCACTCCGGCCGATTTTGCCGCTTCATCCCGGATCAATCAGTTCCCCGATAAAGGAACCGGTTATACTCCGTGCGGAGCCAGAACTCTTTCCGGTGTAACCTTTGCGATCGATGTGGAATTTCCGGAAACATTGACGACCGTGTACAGCGTTTTCGGCCCGCCCCGCAGTTCCTGTTTTATCCCGGTGCCGATGACCATCCGGGAGATCCCCGAAGCGATCCTCGATGGCTCATTCAGCCAGAAATCGCTTGATTTGCACAACAAAAAACTGCCGCTGCTCCCGGAAAATGAACTGAATGCTCTGGAACAGCGGATCTATAAACGGCATGCCGAAGCTTTGGAAAAGACCCGCAAACTGCTTCGGACATCCCGGAACTATTCCACCCGGGATGATGCTGCCAAAATTCTCAATGATGCATTTTATGCCAACTGGCAGGATGTGCAGAATACTCTGAAGTGATGTCGGTGGCGGAGCGATCTCGCTTTGCCGGAGCGCGCCTTGCGGCGTTCGATCCTCCAGTCATGTACGCAGGTACACTCCTGTCGGCTCTCACTTGCAAAACCCGCCCGGCTGTGCGATATCGCTCCTTACTAGGCGGGTTGGTGGTGCGGCGCAAAGCACACGCACAGCATGTTGCTGCATGTGCAGTGCCCAAGGAGTAAGCGGACGATGCTCATGAGAGATTTTGGGAGTTGGGCTGCTCTGTTTTTTTGTCGGCACCGGGCACACTGCATACCAACTCTCGGCCACTTAAAATTCCCAGTATTCCTAAAATTCCTGGCATTCCTCGTCAAAGAGCCATCAGAATATCTGGGAAATTTTGTGTTTTTTAGTTGAAAAGTTGCTGATTGCGGTGTATTTTATACAAAAGGAGTATAGTAATTTCAAACTAAAAAACGAAGGTATTATTTTATCATGCGTTACATCGACAAATTTATGGCGGCGTTCCCTTTCGAAGGGCTCACTTTTGACGACATCTCCCTGGTGGTGCAGTATGCGGATTTTCTGCCGCATGACACGGATATTTCCAGCCACTTCTCCCGCAATATCAAATTGAATATCCCCTTCGTCAGTGCGGCAATGGATACCGTTACTGAAAGCGAAATGGCGATCGCCATGGCCCGTCTCGGCGGTATCGGCGTGATCCATAAAAATCTCTCCCCCGAACGTCAGGCCGAAGAGGTCCGCAAGGTCAAATATTATCTCAACGGCGTCATTCGCACTCCGGTGACTTTCCGCCCCGACCAGACCATCGGTGAAATGCTTGCCGAAAAGAAAAAACACAAATATTCTTTCTCCGGATTTCCCATCGTTGATGACAACGGCAAGCTGATCGGTATCATCACCAGCCGGGATATCAAATTCCTCACCGATTACAACCTCCGCATCCGTGATGTGATGACGGCGAATCCGCTTTCCACT
>JAZRNP010000178.1:0-17916 GCA_045648225.1 Victivallaceae bacterium
ATGATCCCGCCGGGGGAAGAACGTCTCTTTTTTGTCAAAGCAGAACTTACTCTTGATTCGTTGAAATTGAGCAGCCGGGTGATTCTGATCCGGGTCACTTCCAACGTTCAGCGTTGATTCATATCGCTGATTTGTTTCATCAGATTTATTGAAACATAGAGACAGCGCGGTAAATGGAAAAAGGTTTTCCATTTGCCGCCTTTTAATTTATGGGTGACTTCGCCGCGACGGTTGAGGTATCCGAACCATTCTCCGTATTCCGGGTCCGGGAAATGTTCCCAGCTCCATTGGTCGATCATCTTGAAGTGATCAATGAATTTCTGATCTCCGCTTGCTTTGTATGCAAATAATGAAGCCAGAATCGCCTCATTGTGCGGCCACCAGAGTTTCATATCATACTGCAGTTCGAGATGCGGTTTGTTCAAAACATCCATAAAGTAATAGATGCCGCCGTATTCTTTGTCCCAACCGAGATTTATGGTGCGGTCTATGATGTCGCAAATCTGCCGGATCAAATCAGAGGATTCAGGGCGTTTTTCCAGAGCATTGAGCAGGAACCACATCGCTTCGAGGACGTGTCCGGGATTGAGCATTCGCCCATGACAGGAATCCAGATCGAAGCTGCCGTCCGGCAAAATATTTTCAAAGACCACATCGAATTCCGGATTGTAGAATTTGTTCAGTACCATATCCAGTGCACTGTCCAATTCGGAGGAATAATTGTTTCCCCCGAGGCAATCATCCATGATCAACCCAAGATTGGCAAGCATCATGTAATGTCCAAGTGACAGATACTGCTGTTTGCCCGGCAGAGATTTATTCCATGTGCCTGCCGGATTGCCGCTGTTGATCCGGCGGATGTAATTTGCCATTGCCTCCTGTGCGGCGGATGCATAACGGGATTCGCCGGTAGCTTTGAACAGCATTGCACTGCCCATTGCCGCAAAACACTCCGAAAAGACATTGTACGGAGCGATGGCGGCTTCACCTCTTCCGTTGAGAGCAAAATAGTAGTTGCCATTGGTATCTCTGCCATTGCGGTAAAGAAATTCAAAGCCGGAAACGGCGATATCCAGAAATTCATCTTTGCGATATTGCGAAAGATAGAATTCCGCAAACATATAGACGATCCGCCATTGCATCCACATATATTTTGTCGTGTCGTAAACGGAACCATCCCGATCCAAACTGGTGAAATATCCGCCGTGTTCCCGGTCAATGCAATGTTTTTGCCAGAATGGAATAATGTCGTTTACAAGAGCGTTTTCGTAACGCCGGATAAAATTTTGCATGATAATTCCTTTAAAACATGGATTTTTTCTGATTTTCAAAGAGGAGATTCAGCGCAATCGGAGCATTGGTCCAGCCGGTATAGATGCTGCTGCCGCCGCCCTCAAAGAGATCTCCGCCACCCCAGCTCCCGATCCGGGAATCATACATCCCGCGCCAGCATCCATTGAAGCGGGGATTATTTGAGGTATCCTGTATTTCGCAGAGAGAATCGATCATCTTTCTGGCATAAGCAGAATATTTTTCTCCGGCAATCAGTCCTAATTCCCGCAAACCGGTGATCGTCCAGTTTACAGTGTAGATAAGATCTATCAGGTGGCTGCCGGCCGGAGTTTCCCGCTGATGTTCCGATGGAGGGAAGCCGGTTTCCGGAACGATTTTTGAGATGATCTCATCGGCATATTTTTCCGCGAAGCGAATAAAAAAGTCAAAATCAAGTTTTAATGCACAATTTACGGCTCCGATGAGTGCGTAGGCGGTTTCGCTTACGTTGGGACAGACCAGGTTGGTGAAATATTCCCGGCAGAAGGCCGCGTACTTTTCTTTCGTATCATCGGTGGCCGCCTGAGCCAGAGCCATTGTCGCCAATGCTCCCCAGTGCGGGTGATCCGGATTGCCGTTCCAGTGGGTGCGGGCATTTGCATCGGAGAGGGCGGTGTACAGGCTTTCAGCGAGGAGCCCGGCCCAGTGAGTCATCCGGTATTTTTTATCCAGTTCCGGAAATTCTCCGGCGATTTTCAATTGAATAAACAGGCACCATGATTGATCATCGAACCATATCCGGTTGTCACGCATGATATGTGACCAGTTCCAGTTGCCCGGGACCGGAACATTTTTATTGCGTTCCAGCAATCCGCTGCGGAAGTAGAGGAAATCAGAAATATTCCGGCCGATTTCACCGTAATTGGCACCCGGAAAAAGTTTGTCTGCCAGCAGAAAGAGCCATGCGGTTTGAAAATTGCAGTCTGCCCGGCGTTGTTCGATCGTGTAACATTCTTCCTGATCCGTCCATGCCGGAAATGCTTCAAGAGTTTTTTCAAGTGCCTGATTCCCACTTTTGACTGCCAGCCGTTCAGCGACGCCCCACAGTCCGTTATCCGGGATCATTACTCCGGATCGGATGAACCATTGCAGATTTTTATTGATGGCATTTTCAAGAAAGTTCATTTCAAAAATCCTTCGCAGATAAAATGTATCCCTGTAAATATATCACTTTTTTTTTATTATTCAATCGTGAATCGTATTGCCGCAACAGACTATTCATGCTATATTAAGAAAAATCATCAAAGAGAAAGGGGATATAATGTTTTTGGAGTTTGTTCTTAATCCGGTGGTTCTGGCCGTCTTGCTGCTGCTGATTCTGTCGGCATTGCGTCTGAATGTGGTTTTTGCGCTGATAATCTCTTCGCTGTTCGGCGGATATCTGGCAAAAATGAGCGGTACTGCAACGATGGCGGCATTCAATGTCGGATTATCCAAAGGTGCGCAATTGGCATTCAATTATGCGATGCTGGGAGCTTTTTCCATCGCCATCTCCCGTTCCGGAGTTACTGAATTGCTGGCCAAAAAACTTTTCAAATACCTGAATCGTGAACTTACGCCCGGAAAGCTGCTGGGATTCAAATATGTGCTGCTGGGAATTCTGACGCTTGCTGCAATTTCTTCACAGAATCTCATCCCGGTCCATATCGCATTTATTCCGGTGTTGATCCCCCCATTGCTGGGAATATTTCAGAAACTCAAACTTGACCGGCGGATGGTGGCGTGTATATTGACTTTCGGATTGATCACTCCCTACATGGTGATGCCCTTCGGTTTCGGACGGATTTATCTCAATGAGATCCTGATCAGTAATATCAACCAGTTCGGCATGAAAGTTTCAGCGGATATGGCTCCCCGGGCGATGTTCATTCCGGCTCTGGGAATGGTCGCCGGACTTCTGATTTCAATATTTATCTCCTACCGCAAACCCCGGGTTTACAAGGAACTGCCGGTCATGGCTGCGGATGCGGAGGTTGAAATCAAACCGTTGAAAGTCGTTACCGGTTTTGTCGCGATCGCAGTTGCTCTTGCCGGACAGATTTTTCTGGATTCGCTTATTATTGCCGCTCTGGCCGGAGTAGCAGTTTTTGTGATTTCCGGAGTTATCACTCTGCGCGGAACGCAGGATGTTTTCACCAGAGGCGTCTATCTGATGGGAGGGATCGGTATCGTTATGATCGCTGCCAGCGGTTTTGCTGAAGTGATGAAAGCAACCGGAAGCGTGGATGTTTTGGTTAAATTGACCGCAGAGGGTATTGGTGATCGCCGGGGATTGGCGGTCTTTATTATGCTCTTTATCGGACTGGTGATAACGATGGGGATCGGTTCATCCTTTTCAACGGTTCCGCTTATTGCGGCAATATATGTTCCTCTGTGTGTGGAATTGGGAATTTCGCCTTTGGCAACGGTTGCCATCGTTGGTGTGGCCGGAGCCTTGGGGGATGCCGGTTCTCCGGTGTCGGAATCGGTTCTCGGCCCCACTGCCGGATTGAATGCCGATGGTCAGCACGACCATATTTATGATTCGACCATACCGACATTTATACACTACAATATTCCGTTGCTGATTGCCGGTTGGATTGCCGGTATGATTCTTTGAAGCGCGTGGTTTGAACAAAAAAAATCCTGCGGACGATCGATGTTCAGCAGGATTTTTTATTTTCAGTTTTTCAGTTTTTCCCGGCAGAGCTGGGCCCGGCGGACATCCCGCTCATCACTGTTAAGCGGAATTCCGGCACTCTCCTGCAAGTGGGCGGAACCGGTGGCGATAAACAATTCATTGACTTTTCCGATATCCACAGAATTGAACAATCCGAGATCAACTCCGAGCCGGACACCGGAGAGCGATTTTAGAGCCTCTTCTCCGGAGAGTTTGTAACTGTGGCGCAATATCCCGTAGGATCGTCCGATGTAATCCAGCAATCCGTAGCGGTCATCCTGAAGCAGGGTCTGACGGGCCCGTTTTTCATGCTGGATGAGCTGTTCGATAACGGCCGAGAGCGTGGAAATAATGTTTTCTTCGCTTTCGCCCAGCGTCGATTGATTGGATACCTGAAAAAGATTTCCCAGATTTTCCGAACCTTCTCCAAAAATTCCCCGGACCGCCAGATGCAGTTTGGATATGCCGTGGATGGTCGGGGCAATCTGTCCGGTCAGTACCAGGCCGGGCAGATGCAGCATTACAGAAGCCCGCATTCCGGTGCCGACATTGGTCGGGCAGCTGGTGAGGTAGCCCAGATGTTCGTCAAAGGCGTAAGGCAATCTGGCACTCAATGTATCGTCAATGGCATTGATTTCGTCAAAGACCTCCTGCAGCTGATATCCGGGGCGGATGGATTGCATCCGGATCTGATCTTCCTCGTTGATCATGATCGAACAGCGTTCCATCGGACAGACCAGCAGGCGTTTTCCGGTAAAGGGAGGTGTTATGAATTCCGCACTTGCCAGTCGCCGTTCCAACAGCAGCTGACGGTCGGTGTCATCGAGCTGTTCCGGATCGAACTGCCGGCAGGATGCGTTGAAATCAAGTGCTCCGCTCTCTATTATCGCAGCCGAAACCATGTCGCAAATCTGTTGCTTATCCTCATCTCCGGCAGCAGAGGGGAAGGGGTATCCGGCAATGTTGCGGGCAAGTCGGATCCTCGTGGAGATGGCAATACCGCCTTTCGGCCCGGAATCATCCAGGAAACTTACCGGCTGATCGAGCAGTTTTTTGATGGCATCATTCATATTACAACTTCTCCAACTGTTGACGGATGGCGATGATACGATCCCGGCAGACGGCGGCATTTTCATACTCTTCTTTTGCGACCAGATCTGCAAGTTCCGTTTGCAGCCGTTTAAGTTCCTGACGCAGTTTTCCGGAATCATTTCCGTTTCCGGCGGCCGGATGTTTGCCTAAGTGTACCGTGCCTCGCTGCACCTTGCTCAGAGCATCGGCCAGAATGGGGGCAAATATCCGGTAACATTCCGGGCATCCGACTTTACCGTTGCTTTTGCGGATCATTTCGCTGCTCCAGGAGCAAGCCGGACAGATCAACTGTTCATCGGCAGCAGTTTCTTTTTTTACAGCAGAAGCTTTTTTGTTTCCGGGGACGGCGTTGAAAAGGATCTCTGACAATTTAAATCCGAGTGCGCCGAATTCGCCCTGCTGTTCTTTTTTTTCGGCACATTCGGCACAGAGATGGTGGCTAACGCATTGGCCATTATGAAACTCCTTGATATGAACGGTAGCTTCATTTTTCTTGCAAATATCACAAAGCATTATAAAAAAACTCCTGAGCTGATTTTTCCGACATACTATATCATCTACTCAATAAAAATGCAAATTTCAAAGAGTCAAGGGTTGAAAAAATTTTTTCGGGTGCTATTTTTTAAAAAAGGAACGTTTGTTCCATGTCGATCATCAATATTCTAATTCAAAACAAAAAGGCGGAAAATGAGCAATACAGACGACCCCGGACCCCGACGGTGCTTTGCCGGATATACCGGACATTATTCTGCCGTTAAGATCGGCTGAATTCCGGTATGATCGACCGGAGCAATCCGGTTCCCGGCAAAGAATACTGCCGGTGTCGAGTCACCCTGTAGTAAAAAATCTCTGATTCAGGGGGGAAATACCGATGTTGAAGTGTTACAATCTTGCCGATGGGCGCATCGTGCATTGTCCGGATGGAGAAGACAGTATGATCCGGATCTACAGCGCACCATCCGATGAAGAAAAATGTTATCTGATCGAAAAGTGCGGAATCGACAGCCATACTCTGGCTTCTGCACTTGACGAAGACGAAATCAGCCGTCTGGAATTCGAAGACAACCATATCGCTGTCATTATGAAACGGCCTCAGGATGTCGGCATGGACCGGCGGATGGAATTTCGGGTGTCTTCAGTTGGCGCATTTCTTTTTTCTGACCACATCATCGTGGTCCAAACGGAAGATATGCCGCTTTTTGAACACGGCAGAATGCCGCTGCGCGGCAACAGTGTACCGGGAATCCTACTGCGTCTGCTCCATCAGTCCACCCGGCATTTTCTGCAGCACCTCCGGATCATCCGGACGATTTCCGAGCAGATCGAGAAAAAAATCGAATATGCTATCACCAACAAAAGTCTGGTCAATATGTTTTCTCTGCTCAAAAGCCTGACCTACTATGAGTCCGCCATCGGAGCGAATATGCTGCTGCTGGGAAAATTGCGGGCGGCGGCCGAACGGATCGGATTGAAAGAGGCTGAACGGGAATTCCTTGAAGATATCTCCATCGAAAACAAGCAGTGCGACAATCTCTCCCGGATCTATGCTGAAATTCTCAAAAACATGTCCGATTCCCGGGCTTCGGTTGCCAGCAACAATATGGCGGTCATCATGAAATATCTCGCCATTATCAATATCGTTTTTATGCCGCTTACGGTTATCACCGGTCTGGGCGGTATGTCGGAATTTACCATGATGACCGAAGGCATCTGGTGGCCCCACGCTTACTCCGGACTTGCGGTATTTATGGTCGCCATCGGTTTTGTGACCTATTTGCTGGTGCGGGGAATCGGTGCACCGCGCAATTCGAGGAGGCGTTGAGTCATGGCGAAAAAAAAGAAAAATTTTATCGGATTGCCGGTTCGGCGGGTGAAAGAAAAAATCCGGGTTTCGCTCCGGAATTTTGATTTTGCCATGCTTGGATATATTCTGGTGGTCATTACCTGCATTCTGGTCGGCAGGAGCGGTGAATATGATCTGGGCAGTTCCAGTTTGCACGGTTTTGCATTGGTCTTTTTGCTCATTCCGGCATATTTGATGCTGGAGGTGCTGAGTCTGGTCAGTTGTGCCGGTGGGTTCAATTGGGATTTTTCCGGATTGGAAGCTGAAGTGCTGGGGGGATGCAATCTGCTGCTGGCCGTCGGAGTTTGGATATTTGTCCGCTGGCATGGACGGGAGCGCGGAGTATCTTTTATTTCCGCAGCCCGGACATTTGTTTTGATATTCACTTTCTGGGGCGTGTTTCAATTGGGATGCTGCGGAGCGTTGTGGCTTTGGCGCAATGGAGGATTTTCTTCTTTCAACCGCCATTTGCTCAAGGATAGCCGTGCGGTCGAATCAACGACCCCAGTCCCGGTTGCCAAAGGATAATTTATGTTATTTGGAATATCTCTCGGTATCGCTACGGCGATAATGCAATCGCTTTCTTATTTGGCGAGTGCCTCTTTTATCAAAAAACATGGTTCCGGATTCAAACTGTTGATTTTTTCGCATTTGGCGATGGGGGCAATAAGTGCGGTGCTGCTGCCGTTTTTTCTGCCGGTTAAATTCTTTACCGGCGGGACGGTCAGCATCGTTTTTATGGCGGTCTGGATCGTGACATTTGTTTTGGGGCAGGGGGGATTTTTCTTTTCCCAGAAATATATCGAATCCAGCCGTCTGGCTTCGCTGCTTGGCTTGAAAATAATCGTATTGGCGATCGCCTCATTGATGCTTTTCGGAGGCAGGCTCAATCAGTTGCAAATCGCCGGTGTTTTATTGAGTACCGTTGCTGCATTTATTATGAATTGGAGCAGCGGAAAAGCTTTGTGCGGCAAGGGAATCATTGCATTGGCAATATCTCTTGTTGCATTCTCAGCCACCGATCTTACGGAAACTGAAATGGTACTTTTTGCGGATCAGGGGAATATTGTTTCAGCCGGAATCGGGATAACTTTGCTGTGCTATTTAACTCTCGGAATTTGCTCTCTGCCGTTTCTCTTTAAAATCAAGTGGAATTGGACCATGCAGAAAGATGCATTACCTTTTGCTCTGTTGTGGCTGCTTTCACAAATGACTCTGTTGATCTGCTTCGGCATATTGCGTCCGGTATTCGGTAATATTGTTCAGTCGAGCCGGGGACTTTTTTCGGTTGCATTCGGGATCATTGCGTGCCGTTTGAACTGGGATGTGATGGAGTTTTGCAATGACCGCAAAATGTGGGTGCGCCGGGGAATTGCCGCTCTGATGATGACCGGAGGGATAATCTGTTTCAGTTTCGGCAAAATCATCGGCTGAATCCCCTTGAAACTTTTGCACTATGGTGGTATCTTATATTAGGTGTAGAAAAATATCAACATTTTTGCAAAGGTGAAAATATGTCTCTTGATTTGATTACGGAAATGTCCAACCGCTACGGCAGCAATCCTGATTTTATTCTGGCCGGAGGCGGAAACACTTCATTCAAGGATGAAAAATTCCTGTATGTGAAACCCAGCGGAGTTTCTCTGGCGGCAATGAAGGCCGAAGATTTCGTCAAAATGGAGCGTGCGATTGTCCGTTCCTGCTTTGAACTGCAGGAGTTTTCCAGTAGTGATGAGCGTGAAGCCAAAGTTAAAAAACTGATGGATTTCGCCTGTGTGACCTCCGGTCGCCGTCCGTCGGTCGAAGCTCCGATGCATGAGATCATGCCTTTTAAATTTGTCGTTCATACTCATCCGGCTCTGGTCAACGGCATGACCTGCGGCAATGATGGTAAAGCCATTTGCGCCGAACTCTTTCCGGATGCTCTCTGGGTCGATTATTGCGATCCCGGATTCATCCTCGCCAAGGTCGTTTTTGACCACTGTGAAGTTTACCGAAAAGCAAAAAATTGCGATCCGAAAGTGATCTTTCTGCAGAACCACGGCGTTTTTGTCGGTGCCGACAGTGCAGAGGAAATGGATGCTCTTTACAATGAGATCATGGATAAACTCGCCGGATATTGCGCCAAAAAAGGAGTTTCCACCGAATTCGCCGCACCCGGTGCAGTTGATATGGAAACCGTTATGGAGTATGCTCCGCTTTTGCGCAGCTATCTGCGTGCTTCAGATGCCGATCGCTGCGTGACAGTTGCTTCCAGTGGTGCCTTCCCGATCCCCGGCGGCCCGCTGACTCCGGATCATCTGGTCTATGCCAAGGCATTCGGTATCAAATGTGACACCTTGGACAAGGTGGTGGTCGATGAATTCAAAAAACAGCGCGGTTATGCTCCCCGGATGATCGAGATCCCCGGTAAAGCGGTCTTCTTTGCCGGAAAGAATCTTCCTGCTGCCGAAACCGTCCGTCAGCTCGCTGAAAACGGTGCCCGAATTGAACAGATCGCTGCCGCATTCGGCGGTATTCATTACCTTTCTGATGCCCAGCGGGAATTCATTGAAAACTGGGAGGTTGAATCCTACCGGGCCAAAGTTGCCTCCGGCGCAAGTGCCCCTCTGACCGGCATGGTCGCCGTCGTTACCGGCGGTGCACAGGGATTCGGTTACGGTATTGCCAAAGGACTTTCTGAACTCGGTGCTGACGTCGCCATCGCTGATTTGAACGTCGAAGGTGCATCCCGTGCCGCCGCCGAACTCGGCAAATCTGCCCGCGGTTTTGCGGTCAACGTTGCAGATGAAGCCTCTGTGGAAAATCTGATAAAAGAGATCGTTGCGGTCTATGGCGGTATCGATCTTTTTGTCGCCAATGCCGGAGTCGCCCGTGCCGGTTCGGTCAAGAGTTTTGCTCTCAAAGATTGGCAGTTCGTGACCGATATCAACTACAACGGATTTTTCCTCTGCACCAAATATTGTGCTCAGGTCATGGCCAAACAGAATAGTGCCAGCAATTTGTGGAGCGATATTGTGCAGGTCAATTCCAAGAGCGGTCTGAATGGTTCCAAAAACAATGGAGCTTACGCCGGAAGCAAGTTCGGCGGTCTTGGACTGGTTCAGAGTTTTGCCCTTGAACTGGTCGCCGACAAGATCAAAGTCAATGCGGTCTGCCCCGGAAATTATCTGGACGGTCCGCTGTGGAGCGATCCGGAACGCGGTCTCTTTGTTCAGTATCTCAATGCCGGCAAAGTCCCGGGAGCTAAAAATGTCGCCGATGTCAGACGCCATTATGAAAGTCAGGTGCCGATGAGCCGGGGATGTTTCCCGGAAGATGTGGTGCGGGCAATCTGTTATGCCGTCACCCAGCAGTACGAAACCGGACAGGCGATCCCGGTCACCGGCGGTCAGACCATGCTGAATTAATAACGAATTTTTTCAGGAGAATAGATTATGAGAAACGGAATTATCGGTGCCGGAAACTGGGTTCTTGATAAAGTTAAAAATATTGACCGTTGGCCGGGCGAGGGAAACCTCTGCAATATTACCGGTGAAGTTTTCGCCCCCGGCGGCGGCCCCGCCAATGTGCTTTTTGATATCAATGCTGCTGATCCGGCTCTGCCGCTGTACGCTGCCGGAAAACTCGGTTCGGACAGTGAAGGCGATTACCTTATGGCCGAAATCGAACGCCGCGGTATCGATGGTGCCAATATGAAGCGTTCTGCAACTGTCCCCACCAGTTACACTGATGTGATGTCCGGCAACGGAAAACGAACCTTTTTCCATTGCCGTGGAGCCAATGCCGAATTGAGCTGCGAGGATCTGGAAAATATCGATGTCCCGGCGAAATTCTTTTATCTCGGTTACCTTTTGCTTTTGGACTCTCTTGATGCAGCTGATGAGGAATATGGCACCAAGGCGGTGCGTCTGCTCAAGACCATGAGAGAAAAAGGATATAAAACGGTGGTTGATTTTGTCTCTGAAGCCCCGGAAAAATTCCGTTCTGCAGTTATCCCGGCTCTGCCTTACATCGATATTCTCATTGTCAATGAAGTCGAAACAGCATGCTGTTGCGGATTCGATCTGCGTTCTGCCGATGGCAAACTGCTGTGGCAGAAACTCCCCGAAGCTGTGGATTTTATGCTTGAACACGGCGTCCGGGAGACGGTGGTCATCCACTTCCCCGAAGGTGCCTGCGCCAAGGCCCGCGGCGGTGAATACATTTATCGTCCGAGCTGCCGTATCACCAAGGCGGAAATTGTCGGCAGCAACGGTGCCGGAGATGCATTCTGTGCCGGTGTGATGTATGCTCTGCATCAGGATTGGCCACTGGAAAAAGCTCTGGCTCTGGGCGGAGCTTCAAGCAACTTCAATTTGCGTTCTGCCACCGCAAGCGGCGGAGCGGTTTCTCTGGAAAAAATGTTGGATTATCTCAAGAGCTGTGAATTCGAAGATCTTCCGGAAGGGATGTGTTGAGAGTTTATGGCGATCGATAACACGTTTGATAACAAATCCGGCAATGCCGGTAATTTCACCGTCAATGTGATGGGCATCACCGCCGAAAAACCGGTGGCGATGCTCGCTCTCTGGGATACGGTGGTGTTTCCGCATTCTCTCGCCTCGGTCGCATTGGAGAAGCCTGCGGATATCGCCGCATTGCAGTATGCTGTCGGCAGTGACCGCCAGATTGCGGTGTTTTATCAGGTTCCGGACGCCGCCGGAGAGTATGAAGAGCTGAAGCAGCCGGAATTCAAATCTGCTGCCGGCAGCTGTTCCGTCATCGGAACTCTGGCCCGGGTGGTCAAGGATATTCAGATGCCGGACGGTTCTCATCAGGTAGTTTTGCGTGGTCTGAAACGGATCGTTTTTGTGCTGATGGCAAGCCGGAACGATGATCCGGTGGCATTGGTGCGCTACCGGGCTCATGTCACATCCGATGGCGAAGAAAAACTTCCGGCTCTGCTTGCCCGTCAGGATGCGTTGAAAGCGATGTTTCTTGAATTCGCTGCCATGCATCCGGCTATTCCGGATGAACTCAAAAATTCCATTGCCGCTTCCCGGCAGCCTTCCCGTACCACCGATCACATTTCGGACGGCATGGGATTTGCAGAAGTGGAAAAGTTTTTCCTTATCACCATCCCCGAATTGCGGGAACGGATGGATTTCCTGACCGTGCTGCTCAACCGGGAGATTGAAGTCGCCCGGCTCGGAATGAAGATCCATTCCGAAGTACAGGAGGCCATGGGTGAATCACAGCGGGAATTCTTCCTGCGGGAACAACTCAAGACGATCAAACGTGAACTGGGCGATATGGGCAGCGGCAACGATGTTGCTGCACTCACTGAACGGTTGGAAAATGCCGATATTCCGCAATATGCGGTCGAAACCATCCAAAAGGAACTTGCCCGTTTGGAGGTGCTTCCGCAAAATGCTCCGGAATATCATATCAGCTACAACTACATCACCTGGCTGCTTGACATTCCATGGCACACGTTTACCGAAGATCAGCTGGATGTGGTGAGAGCTGAAAATATTCTCGAAGCCGACCATTTCGGTTTGGAAGATGTCAAAAAGCGGATACTGGAATTCCTTGCGGTCATGCAGTTGAAATCCTCTGCAAGCGAAACGGTTCGCGCTCCGATCCTCTGTCTGGTCGGCCCTCCGGGAGTAGGTAAAACTTCGCTCGGACGTTCGATCGCTGATTCCATGGGAAGAAAATTTATCCGGATGTCGCTCGGCGGTATGCGTGATGAAGCCGAAATCCGTGGACACCGCCGCACCTATGTCGGAGCCATGCCCGGTCGGATCGTACAGAATCTCAAGCGGGCAGGGAGTTCCAACCCGGTGTTCATGCTTGATGAAATCGATAAATTGGCACATGATTTCCGGGGCGATCCGGCATCTGCTCTTCTGGAAGTGCTCGATCCGGAACAGAATAATACTTTCAACGACAATTTTGTCGAATTGCCGTTGGATTTATCCAAGGTGTTTTTTATCGCCACGGCCAATGTGCTGGAGGATATTCCCAGTGCCTTGCGTGACCGCATGGAGGTGATCAAACTTTCCGGATATACCGCTCCGGAAAAACGGGAGATCGCCCGGCGTTATCTGGTTAAACGGCAGCTGGAAGCCAATGGATTGAGCGATAAAAATGTCCGCTTTTCCGCAGCCGCCATTGATGAGGTGATCGACGGTTACACCCGGGAAGCCGGAGTCCGTGAACTCGACCGGGTGATCGCTTCGGTCTGCCGCCGGATAGCCGGCAGATATCTCGCCGGCAGCTACGAAGGCAAAAAAAGTATTCAGGTTTCCGCCAAAAGCGTCAATGAATTGCTCGGTGCCCGGCGTTATGTCAAAGATCGGGTCGATGTCAAACCGTTGCCCGGATGCGCAGTCGGCATGGCATGGACCGGTGTCGGCGGCGTTGTACTTCCTGTTGAATCAGTCGCTCTGCCCGGCGGAAAAGGTGAACTTAAATTGACCGGTAGTCTGGGTAAAGTCATGCAGGAATCTGCCGCAGCAGCATTCACGCTCGTTCGCCGCAATGCCGGAAAGTACGGAGTCAAACCTGATTTCTTTACCGGCAACGATATCCATATCCATGTCCCGGATGGTGCAACGCCCAAAGATGGTCCGTCTGCCGGTATAACTATGACGCTGGCATTGACCTCTCTGGTGAGCGGTCAGCCGTTGATCAAAAAACTGGCGATGACCGGCGAGGTCACCTTGAGTGGTAAAGTTACCGCCATCGGCGGTTTGCGGGAAAAACTGGTCGGCGCACTTTCTGCCGGTATGGAAAATATTCTTATCCCGGAGGAAAATCGCAAGGATTTGGAAGATATCCCCGGTTATGTCAAAGACAAGCTCGCCATCCGTTGTGTCAGCACGGTGGCGGAAGCATTGGATTATGGTTTCGGTAAAAAGAAGTTCCCCAATCCCGGAGAAATCGCCTGATGAAGTATAAAATTATCGCTGTTCTGACCCTGGCGGCACTTTTGGCTGTGCCGGAGGTTTATGCCGCCGGACAGAAGCTTTCCAAAGAGGAATTCATGCTTCTGGCCCGCAGAAAAAATCAGTTCCCGACCTATGCCAAGCTCTTCGGGGTGCTTCAGCATCGCCGCCGCGGGCAAAAGGTGCTTTCCATGCCGGTCTACTTGGGTGTGATACTTCATCCGGACCGGACAGTCGGTCAGCTGGTGCTGGACAACCAAGAGGGGTATATGCTGGGGCAGGCGGTGAATTCCGGTTTGACCAGCGTGACTCCGATGAATCCCCGCAGCGATGATAAACTCGGTTATGTCGGTGTGCGGGCATCAGATTTGACGTTGAGCTTTCTGTTCTGCAAGCCGGAAAAAGAGTTCAGCCGGGAAAATGTCGGCGGAGTGGTTCCTTGCCGGGTGATTTTGCTGGATGATCCGGCTCACAAAGAGAAGATCAAAGTGTGGCTTTCAGAGGAACACTGTTTCCCGCTGCAAGCCGAATTTTACCGCTATTCAGAGCAAACTCCCTACCGGACACTCGAAGCCAGCGGCTTTACCAAGAAAAATGATTTGTATTATGTTCGCAAGCTCAGGATAGAAGGTCCCGGCTGGCGGACCAGAATCGATTTCAATGCAGACCGTGCTGATATCGGCAAAGTCGATAAGAGCAATCCGCCGCGCATTGTGATCAAAGTTGAAAGGAAATGATTTTATGCGTATTTGTTACATGTTTCCGGGTGGCTTTTTCAAAGCTCTGACCTTCAGTTTTGACGATGGCGTGGTTCAGGATGCCAAATTGATCGACATTTTCAACCGCAACGGTCTCAAAGGTACATTCAACTTCAACACCGGCTTGCGTCGTTTTCGTGCATTCGATAAAGAGGAATTTATCAAACTCTATGCCGGACACGAGGTGGCGTGTCATGGTGAATTTCATCCGTTTTTCGATATCTGCCCCGTACCGAACTGGTCAGAGAGGTGATGAATGACCGTCGCCGTCTGGAGGAGATCACCGGAAGTGTTATCACCGGATTGGCATATCCCAACGGCAGTTATTCTCCCAAGGTGATCGAGATCCTTGAAACCTGCGGCATCGAATACGCCCGTACCACCGCTGCAACCATGCGTACCCGGGCTTTCCCGGAAAACTTCCTTGCCTGGCACCCGACCTGTCATTACCGGGATGCGATGGATCTGGCCGATGCCTTTGTCAATGAGGCCCGTCCTTTCCCGCAGGTGTTCTACATCTGGGGACACTCCTACGAATTTGACCGTGGCGTGAAGGATTGGCAGTACATGGAAGATCTCGCCGCCAAACTCGGTAACCACAACGACACCTGGTATGCCACCAATATTGAAATTTGCCGTTATCTCAAAGCGATCCGCGCTTTGCAGTTCAGCACCGACGGCAAAACTGTGTACAATCCCACCGCCCACACCATCTGGTTCCGGGTCGGCTGGGAAGGAGAACCTGAAACTCACCGGGTCGCGCCCGGAGAAACTTTTTATATTCCAGAAGATGAGGAGACAATGTAAGATGAATTTTATGGAAAAAATCGCTTTCGCCGCAAAAAAGAACAACTCCCTGGTCTGCGTCGGTCTCGACCCCGACCTCGCCAAGCTGCCTGAGTGCGTCCGCAATTGCGAAGACCCGATTTTTGAATTCAACCGGCAGATCATCGATGCCACTAAAAATTATGTCTGCGCTTACAAACCGCAGGCTGCATATTATGCCGGTCAGGATTGTGATGAATCTCTTAAAAAGAGCATTGCTTATATCAAGGAAAACGCTCCTGATGTCCCGGTCATTCTGGATGTGAAACGCGGCGATATCGGTTCTACTGCCGAATATTATGCCAAAGAAGCGTTCGAACGCTACAATGCCGATGCGGTGACCGTCAACCCCTACATGGGACTGGATGCAGTCAAGCCGTTCCTTGATTACGCCGATAAAGGCGTTATCATCCTGTGCCGCACCTCCAATCCGCACTCCGGCGATCTGCAGAATCTGGTCGCTGACGGTTTGCCGCTCTACAAGCACGTCGCTCAGCTGGTTCGTGATAACTGGAACTACAATGGCAATGCTGCTCTCGTCGTTGGTGCAACCTATCCGGAAGAACTCAAAGAACTCCGTGAAATGTGTCCGGCTCTGCCTTTCCTCGTTCCCGGCGTCGGTGCTCAGGGCGGCGATGTGGAAAAAGTTGTGAAATTCGGTTGCGATAACAGCTGGGGCGGAATTATTGTCAACTCTTCCCGCGGCATCATTTATGCTTCCAAAGGTGACGACTTCGCTGCCAAATCCGGCGAAGCTGCCTGCACCTTGCGTGATCAAATCAACAGTTTCCGGTGAAATATGAACGAAACTGAAAAATTTGAAGCCGCAGAAAACTGTAATGTCCGTCTCCCAGTGGTGGCCATCGTCGGCCGCCCCAATGTCGGCAAATCCAGTTTGTTCAATGCCATTATCGGGCGGCGGTTGGCGATCGTTCATGAAATGAGCGGCGTGACCCGGGATCGGGTCGTTTCCGAAGCCCGCTGGGAAAACCGTGCATTCACTCTGGTCGATACCGGTGGTCTGGGCATGATGGACGGCAAAGAAAAAAATGTCGATTTCTGGGATACCGGAATCGCTGAACAGGTCAAAGCTGCTCTGGCGGATGCCGATGTGCTGATCTTTGTCGCCGATGCTCAATCCGGTATGACTCCGTTGGATGAAGATGTCGCCAAACGGCTCCGCAGCTGCGGCAAGCCGGTCTTTATGGCGGTAAACAAATGTGACGAAGATCGTCTGAAAAACGATGCTGCTGAATTTTCCCGGCTCGGATTCGGTACAATCTATCCCATTTGCTGCACCCGCCGCGGCGGTATCGGTAATCTGATGGATGCAGTGTTGAATAAATGCGGTGCCGTTCCGCTGTCAAAAATCCGGCGCAAACCGGCGATCGATATTGCTGTCGTCGGCCGCCCCAATGTCGGCAAATCCAGCTTGATCAATGCTCTGCTCGGTGAAAAACGTCTGATGACCAGTCCGGTTGCCGGAACCACCCGGGATGCGGTGAAAGTTGAATTCACCATCACGGATACCGACGGCTCCCGGTTGCCGGCCAACCTGGTGGATACCGCCGGATTGCGCAAGGGAACCAAGATCGACAATGTCGTGGAACTTTTCAGCATCATGCGAGCCAAAAGTGCCGTTGAACGTTCTGAATTGGTCGTTTTTGTTGTAGAATCCGGTGTCAATGCCATAACTGCTCAGGATCGCAAGATCGCCCATTTGATTGCCACTTCCGGCAGAGCGTGCGTTATCGTAGCCAACAAGATCGATCTGTGTCCCGATGTTGATGCCAAAAACCTTGAATCTTCTCTCCGTCGCGGCCTGCCGCAGCTGGGATTTGCTCCGGTGGTATTCATCAGCGCAGAGCAGGGGATCAATTTTGATGGTTTACAAGCGGCTCTGGCCCGGGTTTCCGCCAATCGCAACACGGAGATCACCACCGGAAAACTCAACAGGGTACTCTCCGATGCGATGGAGATGACTCCGCCGCCGGTGGTTTCCACTTGTCCTTTGAAACTTTTTTATGCGGCTCTGGCGGGTATCCGTCCTCCCAAAATCAAGTTGTTTGTCAACCGGGTGGATGCTGCCGCAGACAATTATCTGGTCTTCCTCAAAAGGCAGATCCGCAAAAATTTCGATCTGGAAGGAATCCCGCTGGCACTTGAAGTCGTTGAGCGTCCCAAAAAGATCGCAAGTATCCGCAGTGCTTCTCCCAAAACCGGAGCGCACCGCAAAAATAAGCAGAAGTGAGTGTTTTTATGGACAAAGCAGTGGAAAAACAGATCAAAGATTTCATGGCGGAAAAGATCGCCGACGGAATTTCTCTTTCGGAAATACAGTCGATGGTCAATGCTGAATTCAATTTGAGCATGACCTATATGGATATCCGGATTCTGGCATCGGAACTGGAGATCGACTGGCAGAAGCTTTCTCCGGAGAAAAAAGCTTCCGTCCCGGAGGAGAAAAGTGCT
>JAZRNP010000179.1:0-2327 GCA_045648225.1 Victivallaceae bacterium
CACCGCGGTTGATGACGGTGGTAATGAGAGTGACGCCTACAAAGAACAAATTGAAGTCACGCAATTCGGAAATATCGTAGGGATTGAGGAAGCTCTGGTTGGCAACGCGGTCGGTGAGCACCGGCACGATCTCGTGGTTCCAGGAGAATTTGTAAAGCACAAATCCGACGAAAATTGCCATAATGGGATAGCAGAACATACCCTGGATACTGTCGGTGATGACCAGTGCCAGCGTACCGTCCATGCAGATGATTCCGATCGCCATGATCAGGCACAGCAGGATAAGCACATTGAAAGTCGGGATTTCCAGACCGAAAACGGTGAAATGCTGGGGAAAACCGAAGTAGTAGATGAAGAAGCGGCCGGCAATTGCGGGCATGATCATGTTGGCAAGCACTTCCGACGCTGAACGCAAAGCACTTGAAAAAATACGCAAACTGCGGCTGTAACGCATTTCAATAAACTGACCGAAACTCATCGCTTTGGTTTCACGGAAACGGTAGGTGACAAAACCGGTCAAACTCAACACGATACCCAGCGGCATGGTCAGATTCTGCCAGAATGTCAGCGCAAATCCTGTACGGTAATGCACCTCCACATAGGCTACCAGTCCGATGATCGAAAGACCGTTGGCGATATCAGCGATACTGATCAGATACCGTCCGCACAAGCGTCCTGCGGAAAGGAAGTCAGAGACCTGAACCACGTAACGGCGGGCGTACCAGCCCATGAACAACACAAACGAAACCGGAACGAGGATGATCAGCCAGTCCAGCGGACTGACGAAAAACCAATCGTCCCTTACCAACCATTGAAAAAATGACATCATTTTTTTCAACCTCCGTTATTTTTTTGTTATTTGAAGTTACAATAATCAATTTATATAAAATAGCACGCCGTTGCCATTTTTTCAAGTTTTTATGATCCGTTCCGATCCATGCTGCGAAGAGTCCAATCTGCGGATTTTTTTGATAAAAAACTTGCAAGTAGAGAAATATGTTTTATATTATTAAACAAACAACTAAACAAACTCATTTTTCAGGTGTTTTTATGGAACAGCGTTTAAAAAATGTCCGTCAGGTCTTTCTGGATATGGACGGAACCATCTATCACGGTTCCCGGCTCTATCCGACGACACTGCCTTTTCTCAATTTTCTGAAAAGCCGGGGAATCGGTTACAAATTTCTCTCCAACAACTCTTCATTCAGCACGGCCGAGTATGTGGCGAAACTTGCCCGGTTCGGTGTCGAAGCTGTAGAGGATGAATTTTACATCTCTACCGACTACTGCATCGACTACATAAAAGCCAACCACCCGGAGGTGAAAAAACTTTTCATCATGGGTATGGAGAGCATTTTTGCTTCTTTTGAGACGGCGGGTTTCATCGTTACCGATACTGATCCGGATGCTGTTGTGGTCGCCTTTGACCGTACGCTCACCTACGAAAAACTCTGCCGGACCGCCTACTTTATCAAACAGGGTGTTCCGGCATTTGCCACTCATCCGGATGTGTTCTGTCCGACCGATCAACCGACTTTTCTGGTCGATTGCGGAGCCTTTATCGCCTGTCTGGAAACGGCTACCCGCTGCAAGATCAAGGTTCTGGGAAAACCCGACCCCGGATTCCTCCGGGCGGCGGCGGCCAGATGCGGTGTACTGCCGGAAAATACTTTGATGGCGGGCGACCGGCTGGCTACCGATATCAGTCTGGGTATCAATGCCGGGAGTGTCACCTGCCGCCTGGTCGGTCCCGGAGCGGATCTTACGCCCTGTGAAGGGATCATCCCTGATTTTACGCTGAATGATCTCGGAGAACTGCAAGCAATCTGGGAGAAACTCTGAAATGATTTACGATGTTGCCGTGATCGGAGCCGGGGCTTCCGGCGGTTCGACCGCTTATCAATTGTCCCATTATAATGTCCGGACTGTTCTGTTGGAAAAGTGCTGCGATGCCGGATTCGGTGTTTCCAAGGCCAACAGCGGGATCGTCCATGGCGGATTTCACCATCCGACCACTTCGCTCAAAGCTAAACTGGAGGTCGAATCCATTGCCAAATTCGATGCGTTGAAAGCCGAATTGCATTTTCCCTTTGAGCGTTGCGGTATCATCGTTTGTGCCTACAGCGATGAAGAGCTTGAAGTGTGCCGCAAGCTTTATAATCAGGGTATTGCCAACGGTATCAGCAATCTGAAGTGGTGTTCCCGGGAGGAGATGCTCGCTCTCGAACCCAAACTCAACTCCCGGATCACCGGCGGATTTCTCGCCCCTGATGGCGGAGTCATTGAGCCGTACACCTATGTTCAGAAACTGGTCGAATCCGCATCGG
>JAZRNP010000180.1:0-5172 GCA_045648225.1 Victivallaceae bacterium
ACACCTTCTTCGGTCTTTCCATTGAAAGTGCCGTCTACGGTGATGGAATTGTCATTTCCCCGATCAACGACTGATCGATTCAGTCTGATTTTTTCCGGACGCCGGACCGTTTGAAACGGTTCGGCGTTTTCATATTCAACAGTGGAGCTTTTTGTGGTACCCTTTACTTATTATCTTGATTTCGATGATATTACCGATAATCTGCGTATGACCATGCTGAATGACTTCGCAGAAAATGGCGGTAAAAATCTGGTATTGACCGATTCGCTGCTCAAACTGTTTGCCGGTACCCCGAACTCTTTTCGGACGGTTCAGCGGCAGATGAGCGATGCCGGTCTGACCTTTGTTGATTCTCATGCGCCTTTCAGCGGGGAAGTTGATCTGATGCAGCCGGATGATATCCGTTCCATCGGGCTGGCCCGGATGATGCTTACACTGGAATTTATCCATGACTGCGGGGTTAATACCTGTTGTTTTCATCTTGGTAATGCGCCGCTGTTTCCGCAGTACACTCTGGACGAACTTCATACATTTATCTGCAAGACTCTGGAAGTGCTGCTCAAGCGGGCGGAAGAGTTGAAGATCGTCATCTGTATCGAAAATATTTTCAAGCCGATCAATACGGTCTCTGAAATTTTGAAATTGATCAAAATGTTTGATTCGCCGTGGCTCGGAGTCTGCTATGATTCCGGCCACGCCAATATCATGGAAAATGGAATGAATTTCCCCGACAGCCGTCCCTGGAAACAATGGGAAGGCCGAGGCGAAGTCGAATGGGAAGAACGTGTCCTGGAAAAATTGCTCGACCATATCGTTATCTGCCATCTGCACGACAACGATGCCGTGAATGATCTGCACCGTTTGCCGGGCGAGGGGACGATCGACTGGAAATACACCTTGGATATGCTTGCCAAAGCTCCACGTTTGACTTCGATGCAAAGCGAAGTTGCTCCGCAGCGGTGGAATCTCAGTTTGCGCAAAGTTATCGAAAGCTGGAACGCCCGCTTACCGCAGTGATCCGGCATTCCCGATTCAGGGCAAAATAAAACGGACGGAGATCAAAATCGATCTCCGTCCGTTTGTTTTTTACAGACAGATTATTTCGCTGCCGGAGCAACCGGAGCGGCAGGAGCGGCCGATGTCGCCTGAGCAGCTTGGGCCGCTGCCATCATCATTACCTGACCGATCAGCATCTGAACTTCTTCTGCAGTGAATTGGCCGGAAATGAGCAGATCATTACCAGCGGTTTTTGCAGTGAATTTACCTGCGAATGCCGCCAGCATCGGATTGTTCTGAAGTTCCGCCATCTGGGCATTGTAGGATTTCAGACTCTCTTGAGCTGCGGCGGCATCCTTGTGCGAGCCCCGGATGGAAATCGCGATCGAACCGTCGGCATTAAACTTGGCGGCAAGGACGGCAATTGCTTTTTCGTTGAGCAAAACTTTGGCTTCAGCAGGAATTTCCGAGGAGAATGATCCGATCATTTTGGCTATATCCATGACAACGACGACGCTGTTTGTGGCTGTTTCCGGAGCTGCGGTCAGCATATTTGCACTCTTTTTCAGATTGACAAATTTCATCTTGCCCTCTTTGACCTGCAGGATGATCTCCTTGCCGGAAACGAGGATCGCCCGGGCTTTTTTGTCAACGATCGCCAGCTTGCCGCCGACTTTGGTCTTTTTTGCGCCTCGCTGCAGAGCCTGCTCGGCCAGAGCGTTGAAAAGTTTGGCAGCGACCGGTTTTTCGGTCTGCAAAACAGCATCCATCCGGAAGTTTTTCTGCGGGTTCTTGGCACCGAAAGTAAATCCGATTGCCACCTTGCCACGGAATTCTTCCGGTTTGATACCGTTGCCGAAATCTTTTCCTGCCAGCATCTGCTTTGCGAGAGGGAAGGCGAGGATTTCATTCAAATTGGCACTGGCACTCATCATTGCCGTTGCCGGAATTTTATTCGCCGGTGAGGCGATTACAAACAATGCGGCGAATGCAGCGAACAGAATTGACAATTTTTTTATCATCGTTTTTTTCCTTTCATGTTGGACTTTCGGTTAATATAAATGTCAACTTATGGCTTGTCAAGTTGCATATACGCCAAAAAGTGATATATTATATAATGACAAAATATTATGTAACCTTTTGAGGATTTGAAAATGTTTTTTACCAGTACCAGAAAAAATTGTGAAATCACTGCTTCGGCTGCGATCGCCAAAGGTATTTCCGAAGATGGCGGATTGTTTGTCCCCTCCGAATTCCCCCGCCTCCAGCCGGGGGAGTTGGAAATCCTTGCCAAACTGCCCTACAAAGATCGTGCCGCCCGGATTTTGCAGAAGTTTCTCACCGATTACAGTGCGGATGAGCTTAAATATTGTGTCGAAGGTGCCTACGAGGGCCGTTTTGACAACAATGATCCGGCTCCTTTGAAAGAGATCGCTCCCGGAATCAATGTCCTTGAATTGTGGCACGGTCCCACTTGTGCATTCAAAGATATGGCGTTGCAGATCCTGCCCTATCTGCTCACCGTCGCCACCCGCAAAAATGCGCCCGATCGCACCACCGTGATTCTGGTTGCCACCAGCGGCGATACCGGAAAAGCTGCTCTGGAAGGTTTTGCCGATGTCCCCGGAACCAAAATCATTGTCTTCTTCCCCCGGGATGGTGTCAGCGATATGCAGAAACTCCAAATGACCACCCAGAAAGGGGCCAATGTGGCGGTTTGTGCTATCGAAGGCAACTTTGACGATGCCCAGACCGGCGTGAAAAATATCTTTGCGGACAAGGATATCGCAAAATTTCTTGCTGATCGGAATATGGAATTTTCTTCCGCCAACTCCATCAACTTCGGACGATTGGCTCCCCAGATCATCTACTACATTTCCAGCTATTGTGATTTGCTCAAAAATGGCAAAATTTCGGCAGGAGATGCGGTCAATGTGGCGGTTCCCACCGGCAACTTCGGCAATATTCTTGCGGCTTACTATGCAAAGCAGATGGGACTGCCGGTGAAGCGTTTTATCTGCGCCTCCAACCGGAACAATATTCTTTCTGACTTTATTGCCACCGGTATTTATGACCGCAACCGTCCTTTTTACACCACCGAAAGTCCTTCGATGGATATTCTGATTTCCTCCAATTTGGAACGGCTCCTTTATCATCTGGCCGATCAGAATTGTGAATTGATCGCCAAACTTATGAGCGATCTCAAAGAGCATGGTAAATACACCGTGCCTGCCGGTGTGTTCACCAAGCTCAAACAGGAATTTTACGGCGGTTACTGCGACGATGCCGATGCCCGGATGACAATCAAAAATTGCTTTGAAAAGTTCCATTATCTCTGCGATACCCACACCGCAGTTGCGGTAAATGTCTGTCAGCGTTATATCAAGGACAGCGGCGATACGACTCCTGTTATCATCGCTTCGACCGCATCGCCGTACAAGTTTGCTCCGGCGGTACTCAATGCTCTCGGCGGCGACGGCAATGATAACGATGGTTTTGCCGTGATGGAAAAGCTCTCTGCGGCAAGCGATACGCCGATCCCGGCACCGTTGGATTCTTTGCGCAATGCAGAGGTGCTGCACAACAATTCTGTCGCCAAAGAAAATATGGCAGAATTCATAAAAAATGTATTGCTCTGAAGGAGTTTTTTTGAAATAAGCTTGAAAAAATCCGGTTCAGGTGATATAGTAAGTAAATCACAGGATGGACCCGTAGCTCAGTTGGTTAGAGCAGGTGACTCATAATCTCCGGGTCCTCGGTTCAAGTCCGGGCGGGTCCACCATTTTTTATGCTGCTTGCCGCTGTCAATATTTTGATGGCGGCATAATTTTTATCAGGAGACAGGGCGTTATGAGTGAAGCTATATTGTGGTCGATATTCGCCGGATTTATGTTTTCCATCGGCGGGATTGCTTATAAAATCGGTGCCAACGGCAATGTGCGGCCGATCCAGTGCGCTGTTTTTCTGTCGGCCGTCGGGACGGTGGTTTTCGGGGCGATCGGTTGCAATGAATGGAGCTTTTGCTCTCTGCCGCTGTTTTTGCTCAGTGTCGTTATCGGTGTTACTCAGTATTGGGTGATCGTGTTTTTGCGTTGGGCACTGAATCTCGGGCCATTATCTCCCACCTGGTGTGCGGTGTCGCTGGGATTTATCCCGGTGATAATCTATTCGGCAGTTTCCTGCGGAGAAAAGATCTCCTTTTTTCAATACCTCTCCATTGCTGCCACCATCGGGGCAATTGTGAGTGCCTCATTGAGTTCCAATGGCGGCAAGTCCGGCTCATCCTGGAAACAAAAGGTGCTTTACTGCATAATACTGGTTTTGCTGGTGGTATTCAACAGCACTCTTTCGGTCGGATTGAAAGTTGCCTCGCAGATCAATGTTTCCGGAACTTCCATGTCTTTAAGCGACCGGTGCGGCAATGTGATTCTGTCTCTTGTTTATTGTACGATCATGATTTGCGGAGCGATCGAACTTACTGCCGGGAAAAAGTGGGTTTTCAACCGCAATGCCTTCTGGGGCGGAGCTTTGCTGGCTCTGGGGGCCAGTACCGGTTACGGACTGCAGCTCTTTCTGGTTGACAAAGCTCCGGCGGTTACAGTTTTTGCTTTGGGCAATACGGTGTCGATTTTGGGCACTGCACTGATGTCGGTGATATTTTTTAAAGAAAAACGTTCCAAAGCGTGGTATTGCACCATCGGTTTTTCGGTACTGGCGATCCTGCTCAACCGCTGATGAAGCCGGCATTATCTGCCGGCTGCTGCGGATGGGAACATCCGGGAAATCAGTAGTTTTACCGCTTCCATATTTTTCAACGGAACCGGATGGTTCACCTCCCGATTCATGATGGTGTGGGTGGTTGGAAACCAGCGTTCACGGTCGGCAAGTTTGCTCAACAGGCTGTTCCGGCATTCATTGACCAGCATTTTGTAAAAGATGTCTGCTTCTGGCAAGCTGGTCTTGCGCAGACAGTTGCCGCCGAAAATGTAAATGATGGCTCGCAGATCATCATCCATGGCGATTTGACCGGCTTTCAAGGCGAGCTGTGCAGCCCGGTAACGGTAATGATAACGTTGCGTGTGAGGAATTGTCCGGTAGTCTCTGGGAGCATTGAATCCGGGGAAACTGAAAGAATTTTCATGGTGATGCATTTCGATGTGTTCCCGGCACAAGGTC